>CAJJBH010000024.1 GCA_905182355.1 uncultured Paracoccaceae bacterium
CCATCAGCAGATACAGGATGTCGATGTAGTCGTCGCGCGTCTGTGGCCCGTCGACCAAGAACCGCGCGCCCGCCCGTTGGCGCAGCGCATCGTCGACGTTTTCGGGGTAGTTCGAGAACATGCCAAACGTGCAATTCCCGCGCACAACCGTGTTGGCCCCCGCAAAACTTTCCATCAGCACGGCGGTGATTTCCAGCTGCCCTGCGGATGATTGACGGTCGCCCCGTTTACCCGCCAGTTGGTCGATGTCATCGATGGTGCCAAAGCCGATGACAGACGGATCAAGCACGTTGTTGATGAAGGCCTTGGCGTTTTGCCCCGACTTGCCCTGATAGCTGTCGATGTTGTCGGTGCTTAGGTTTTGATAGCGGAAGGGGTAGCCAGCGGTGGCGCAATAATCGTGCACCATCCCCGCCATCATCTGGATCAGCGTCGTCTTGCCCGTCCCCGGTTTGCCATCGCCCATGAAGGTAAAGATGAACCCGCCCAACTCGGCAAACGGGTTCAGTTTGCGGTCAAAGTCATAGGCCATCAACATCTTTGACAGCTTCATCGCTTGGTACGTGGCGACGTGATTTCCAACCACTTCGTTGGGTCTTTTGAACGCCATGGTGAGAGTTGTGGATTTGGCCTTGGACGCGGGCGAGAAGCCAGCAACTGCAAAATCATCCGCCTCAACGCGCCACTTCCCATTGATGAACGGCTCAAGACGCGGGGCGGCCCCAGCACGCAACGCAACCTTCTCCATCAACGCCTCGGCAAAACCCGTGACCGTTGCGATCAGACGCGGATCGTCCTGCGCATGTTTGGCAATATCTTGGTCCAATTCCCACAGCGCACCGTGCAAAGCAGCCTGACCATTGTCGGTCAGTATTTCCTCAACATCGCCCAATTCAACAGTGCTTTCAGACGCATGAGAGGACAGTAAATAAGACGTCGCATTGCCAAATACATAGAGACTAATCAAGGCTTCTGCAGCGAGTAGCTCAGAAAATTCCGACTTACGGTAGCCCGCCAATGACCCTTCCAAATTCGCGCGTTTCAGATCACCCAAGCCTGACGTTTCCGCGTAATTCTCTGCCACGGCCAATGCGATAGACAAAGCACGGCGCAAGCAATTCATCACGGTCGCTTGCAGCGGTGAAATCAGCGCATCGGCGTCACCCGCAGCCTCGATCCGTGCCATCAATTGAACCGACCCAGACACCGCCGTGCGGCGTGTCACCAACCCAGGTGTGGTACTGCGAAACCGACGACGTGTGCCGATGCCCGATGACTTCTCAACCGCCTGTTCAATCGTAGCTTTGCCAATACGCGGCGCGTGATCAAAGCCCTGCAACATGGCAAGCGCCATCGCGTAATGTTTGGTAATGTCGCCTTCGCGCAATTCCATTTGATCTGACGTTTGGCTCATATAAAAAATCCAATCTTCATCTTGCTCAATAAACTTCCCCCGGAGGGCCGCTCAAATCCACACAACACCTAATACCGCAGCACACGCCCTTGCGGGCTGACCACAAATTTTCGGACCGAAGCAAAGCCAGCCGGCTGCATTTCTTCCAACACCTGATAGGGGCGTTGGGGCAGGATTATGCTGCGTTCCATACTGGTCGCGCCCGTTTCAGCACCGCGTCCGGCGAAGGGGTCAAGCGCGAAGACTTCGCGTTCCACGGTCGAGAACCAGCCGTCCCGTTCCTCTATCACCCGTTCGCTTTGCAATTCCTCTTCGGTCCAGACCAATGCCCAATCTTGACCCGCAGGTGCGCGTGCTTGCGATAGAACTTGCGACAGCGGCCCCGCCTGTTTGGTGAACGCGTCCGAGTACATCGGCCCCACGTGGAACCGGCGCAGGCGTTTGGGGTGCAGGTCGTCGAAATCCTCGTCAAACCCTTTGGCTATGGTCATCAGTTTTAACCCACCTAAGGCCTGCGCCATCAGATGGGTTTGCACTTCGGGCCAGCGTCGTTGGTCTTTGGGCAGCGCGACCTTGCCGCTGTCTTCCAGCTCCATAATGTAGATCACGGGCAGGTTGACCTGACTGTCATAGACGGCCCAGTGCATCAGGAAATTGCGGCGATCACCGTCGTTGCCAAGCCATGTAATTTCGGGATCATTGCGGGCCCAGAACAGATCACCTTTGGAAAGTTCCTCGTAATAAAGCCGCTGTGACAGCGCGAATTGCAGCTTTGTCGGCACCTTGCGTTCGTCTAAGATAACGCCAACCATTTCGGATTTAAGCTGATCTTCAGACGGCATCTGATCCAAGTGACGTGCCGCTTGTTGGGCGTCGTTGGCCATGGTTATGATCTCTTCCACCGCAGGGAAGCCGCTTTCGCGGGTGTCGATTTCTAGGCTGCCAAAGAAGCGGCCAGTGTCGCGCCCAACCAGTAGAAATTTGTGGCTGAGGGCGCGGAAGGTGAAGGTCAATGCAGCGGCGTAGCGAATGAGTATTTTCACCTCGTCACGGTTCAATTGCTCTTCGGCTTCCATCACGCCCGCGACGCGAACCATGTGGGCCATGATGCCTTGAAACTTGCGAAAATAGCGGCGCGAGGCGAAGAGGTCGGTGAGGCCTGATGTTCCTTGGTCAGTCATCAAGGACCCTTTGGCATCAAATGTTTTTTAACCAATACGGCAGCGACATAGAACCACATTAAAAGCATGGGTGCTAAGATCACCACCGCTGATGCGAATTCAGAATAGATACCGCACACACCGAGAACAAATTCGTAGCCACCACCTATCCAAAGAATGAAAACAGCGCCCAAAAACAAGGCTGCGATGGCTGCTTTAGGCGTTCGCCGAATTTCCGGTTCATCCGCCATACTGATTGCTATCATGCTTCTCGATGATCTTCTGGAAACGACGGGCAAAGCGCTCATCCGCCTTCGCCTTTTGCTCCAACACATCCCGCGCAAAGACCATGTGGTCCTCGTGCTTCTCCATCATCTCGGCCATGCGTTTGTTGGTCGCAGCACCAATGCCCGCCATGGCTGATTGCGCCTCTTGATCCGTTTGCACGCCGATCTCGTTGATGCGGTGCGCGACATCTTGTTATTGCGCGGTTTTCAGCGATTTGGTCAGCGCGTCATACAGGACCACACGTTGTTTGGTGTCTGTTTGCAGCTTGTTGATCAGCACCATTTGCGTGGCCGCCTGGTTCTGGAGTGAATCGATCCACGTCTTGCCTTTTTCGATGTAGCGTTCAAGGGTTTGGGAGTTGGCAAGCTTGACCTGTTCGTCCTGAATCATCGCGTTGTAATCGGAATTTAGGGCGGCCAATTCAGTCTCTAACGTGGTGCGTTTAGCGGCATCTTGTTCTGATGCGATCTTATTCTCGACCGAAATAATTTTGGGATCCATTGCCTGAATGTTGACTTGTAAGGACGAGAGTTCCCGCACCACAGCTTCGCGTTCATCCAGCGTTTCGGTAAAGTTGCTTTCGACCTTCACCTTTTGATCTTCAAGCATTTCCAACTGACCAGTGAGCAGTTGAACGATCACGTCGGACTTTGAAATCAGGTCCTGCAGCTTGTCGTCAATCGAGGCTGAGCGCACACGTTCTTGGCGCATGCTGTCAGATTTTGCACCAGCGAAAATGCCGACAAAGCTTTCCCAACCGGTCTTGTTGCGCATCTCATCGAAGTCTTTGGAGAAACCGGATGTTACATCATCCAACCCCATAATCAGTTCGGCAATATTGGCGTTCATCACGTCCGTGTGGGCGTGCACATCTTCAAGCGATGCGTTTTCAATATCGATCATCGCATCATCACCTGCCTTCAATTTGGCGCGTGCGGTTTCGATCCGTCCTGTTAATTCAGCAATCTTGGACTGGGCCTCTGCCACCTGTGATTGGGATTCGCGCACCTGCGCGTCAAAGTTCGTCATCAAATTCCCCACTTATTCAACTAGTTAAAGGATACATAGGTAATGTTACGCGAATTAACCTCCCTCAACCCTAGATTTCGCTTCAAGTGTTGCAAAATCATTAGGGCAATGGAAGGGCGGAGGCCGGCAATACTTAATCCGCAATCAACCGATTGAGCATCTCGCTATCAGGATCAGCAAGTGCATCAATCACGTTGAAGTGGTGTTCATCCTTCGTCACCACCTGATCACACTGCCACGCATCGGCCAACCACATTGCCTGATCCAAAAACACAGGGCGTTCATCGCCGCCAACCCAAACCGTCACGCGGGCTGATGGCGCGGGTTGAAGCAGCGGGCTTTCTGCTGCGGCCATTCCAACATCCATATGGAAATCATCATTCATATCGGTTTCGCACAACGGTTCAAGATCGCTGACAGGAGAGATGGGAATAACATGATGCAGCCGATCAACCACACCTTTTGGCAACATGCCCGGTGCCAACATTCGCGCGACCAAGTGCCCGCCTGCTGAATGGCCTGCCATGCTGATTGGACCAGACGTTCGGGCTGCAATCACTTGGACAGCCTGTGCAATTTGCTGCGTGATGCCCGCGATGCGAACCTGTGGGCACAGGTCATACGACGGTATTGCAACCGCCCATCCACGCGCCAAAGCCCCTTTGGCAAGGTACGACCAACTGGTGCGGTCAAACATCCGCCAGTAGCCACCATGCACAAAAATTAATGTTCCTTTTGAAGGCGTCTCAGGGTGAAAAAAATCATAGGCCTGCCGTTCGGATGGGCCGTAAGACAGTCCCAATTCAGCCCGATCACCAAGATCGTTGCACAAGGTTGCAGAGGCGGCAGCCCAGCGGGGCGGGTAGTTTGATGCACCCTCAATATAGGCACCATTTGCATATGCATCATTCAGATCGGCCATCGCACCCTCGTCTATTGAACTGGACAAGTACCACATTAGTTGCTTTGGCTTAGTACGCAATCGCTGGAGGACGCCAAATGCTAGAAACGACAACAAACTTAAAATCTATGCTTAAAGATCCAACTCTACTTGAGACCCGTGCCCATGTGGATGGCACGTGGATTGAGGGGGACAACGGGACGTTCGACGTTAAGAACCCGGCGCGTGGTGATGTGATCGCGCAGGTTGCCGATCTTAGCCGTGCGCAGGTCGGCGTGGCAATTTCCAAAGCTGAAGTGGCGCAAAAAGAATGGGCAAAGTGGTCCGCCAAAGAACGCAGCACAGTTATGCGCAACTGGTTCAACTTGATGATGGAAAACCAAGACGATCTTGCCATGATCCTGACCGCTGAAATGGGCAAGCCGCTGGCCGAGGCCAAAGGCGAAATCGCATACGGCGCGTCCTTTATCGAGTTCTTCGCAGAGGAAGCAAAACGCATCTATGGCGAGACAATACCAGGCCACCAGCGTGACAAACGCATCACAGTAATGAGGCAACCAATCGGCGTTGCAGCATCGATCACACCCTGGAATTTCCCCAACGCAATGATTACACGCAAAGCTGCACCAGCATTGGCTGCGGGCTGCGCGTTCATTGCACGTCCAGCGGAATTGACGCCCCTATCGGCGACTGCGATTGCAGTGCTGGCTGTGCGCGCGGGCTTCCCTGACGGGGTGTTCCAAGTGGTCACAACATCGGACGCCTCAAGCACAGGGAAAGAGTTCTGCGAGAACCCCATTGTGCGTAAATTGACCTTCACCGGATCAACCGCTGTTGGACGCATCCTTTTGGCGCAAGCTGCTGATCAGGTTATGAAATGTTCAATGGAACTGGGTGGAAATGCCCCCTTCATCGTGTTCGATGATGCCGACCTAGACGCCGCTGTTGAAGGCGCAATGATGTGCAAATTCCGCAACGCTGGACAGACCTGTGTGTGTGCAAACCGCATCTATGTTCAGGCTGGTGTCTACGACGCATTTGCCGCGAAACTGAAGGTTGCTGTGGACGCGTTGCAAGTTGGTGACGGCTTTAACGATGGCATCACAACTGGACCGTTGATCAGTGAAAATGCAATGGTCAAAGTACAGGATCATTTGGACGATATCCTTGCAAACGGTGGGGCCGTTTTGACGGGCGGCGCAGCGCATGAATTGGGTGGTAGCTTTTTCCAACCCACTATCGTGACAGGTGTAACCAAGGACATGAAGGTCGCCCAGGAGGAAACATTTGGGCCCCTTGCCCCGTTGTTCAAATTCGACGATGTGGACGATGTAATCGCGCAGGCCAACGACACAATCTTTGGTCTGGCTGCCTACTTTTACGCCAGCGATCTTAGCCGCGTTTACAAAGTTGCTGAGGAATTAGAATACGGTATCGTGGGTGTGAACACAGGTATTATTTCGACTGAAGTCGCCCCATTTGGCGGCATTAAACAGTCCGGATTGGGCCGTGAGGGCAGCCATCACGGCATCGAAGAGTTCATGGAAATGAAGTACGTTTGCATGTCGGTATAACGTCGGTATTGCGTCGGTAACTTATCGGTGTACCAGACTTACACGAAATTAAGGCCCGCCTTATTCAGCGGGCCTTTTTGATTATCAATTCACGGCTTTGGTTTCGACCACGTCTGTTTCAATCGCCTTTTGCCCAGAAATCAGAATGCGTCGTGGCTTCAATGCCTCGGGCACTTCGCGGGCCAGATTGATGTGCAACATCCCATCAGCGTGATCCGCGCTTAACACACGAACATGATCTGCCAGATGGAAGCGGCGTTCAAACGCGCGGGTCGCGATGCCACGATGTAGGAACTTTTTACCTTCAAGATCTTCGGCTTTTTTTGCCGTAACAATCAGCGCGTTTGGACGCACTTCAACATTGAGGTCAGCTTCGGAAAAGCCTGCAACTGCGATCGATATGCGGTAGGCATCATCGTCAGTTTTTTCGATGTTGTATGGTGGATAACTGTTTTGTGAACCATCGTTGGTTGCCACACGATCCATAAGATCAGCAATTTGGTCAAAGCCCACGGTGGCGCGATAAAGTGGTGCAAAATCAAGAGTACGCATAGGTATAATATCCTCATAAACGAGCGATTTAAGATCAGGCCCTCCTGTTTTGGACGGACCATGGCTCAGTATCAAAACCCAGTATTTGGCGTCTCGATAATATCAATGTGGGGAGAAATTTTTGAGGTTCAAGACCCACTGAGTTTGATAAATTTCGCGCCCGTATCGTTGCGCGTTTTGCCAACACCCAAACGGCGCACTTTAGGGGCAGGCGGATTTCCCGATGTATATGCCGTCGAACGTAACTTGGTTTTCAGCTGTGCCATTAGCGGTGGAAGATACATACCCAAGGCAACCTTTTTACCCTTGATTTGCGCCATTCCAGAAATGACAGAAACCACGCAACCACGTCCATTCAAGTGCAAAACACAGGTGCACCGGACGATCCAAAGGTGACATCACAATCAAAAATAAGCACATCACTTTGGCGATCCGTCATTTGACAGTTCCGTTGCCGCGACTGGGCATCTGCCCGCCCTTTGCCATAGGACACAACACTTACGGGGCCTTTTTTTACCACGTCCGTATGTAACGAAAATGGGTCCATTTCAGAAAACGGGATAGGGCTGCTTAACCGCAAAAGGGCGACGTCATGGCTTACGTTTTTTACGGATAAAGGTTCTGATGGTGTGTAACCGTCATGTGCTGCAATTGCTGCAATCCGACGTTCTGCAGCCGCTTTGCCGTCCCGCAATCCTGCCCTGAATATGAAATCTTTGGGGGAGTATGCAGCCCCTGTCGTCCGATCATAAACACAGTGTGCTGCCGTCAAAACCAGATCAGGTGCAATTAGCGTTCCCGAACAAAAGCCACGATTTCCAATATCCAATCGGCCGACTGCCTGCCAGCCACGTGCCTCATTTTGTGTCTCTAACCGTTTAAGATCTGTGCTTTGGGCCTGTGCAAAACCTGCGCACAAACACAACAAAAATGGCGTGATCCAATGCTTCATGGCTTGATAAACTTCGCGCCAGTGTCGTTTCGCACGCCATCAACCTGAACCCGGCCGGCCCCTTTTAGAGCAACCATTTCTGCACGCAAACGTGCAAGCGGCGCGCCCAGCGCTGTTCCTAGCGAAACCTTTTCTCCCTCGACCTCAGCCTTGGCGGATACCACCGAAACAATGTGTGGCTCGCCATCCTTAAAGGTAAAAATCGGCGCACCTGATGATCCAAAATCAACCGAACATGATGTGACCAACACGCCTTCTTGGCGGGCCAAAACCGTGCATACGTCTTGTAAGGATGGTGCTTCTGAGCGATCTTTGGCGTAACTAACGACACCAACTTGGTCGCCTTTTCGCGGACGTGCCGCTGTGCCAAAAGGTGTGACTGTGGTGTTGTTGATAGGTCGATCTAGTTCAAGCAAGGCAAGATTATTGCGGACCCTTTCGGACGAGACAATGCCATCAAAAATGTAGTCAGGATGCACAACGGCGCGGCGCACATTTCGGTATGCGGATGCGCGACCATTGCGCCAACCGGCTAAAAATTCGACAGTTTTATGATCGATAAGTTCGCGCGTTTTCTTATCAAAAAGGCAATGCGCCGCTGTCAAAACGAGGTTCGGCGCAATCAACGCGCCCGTACAAAACCCTGTCCCCCCAATATCCAAACGCCCAACTGCTTCCCATGCGCGTCCGTCATTTCCGGTGTCCAGTCGTTTCAGCCGCGCATCCTCGGCGATCGCAGCCGATCCTACGAGCAAAGCCATAATTGAAAGAGACAACCAACCTCGCAAACAAACGATCCTTACATACTTCCAAATTGCAGTACCCCGAACATAAGGCGGAATTAGGGCAGTTGATGCTTGTTAGCGTAAAATCGGGACCTTTGGCTCAAAGCTTTCGGCGCGATCCAATGCTGGTGGACGCGGCCCGCCAGTCGCCCAATCCAGCAATTCGACCGTGTGCACAATTGGTATGCCACTGGCGGACCCGATTTGCATCATGCACCCAATGTTACCCGCTGCGATGATATCGGGTTTTTTTGCCTCCAGAGTTTTAACTTTTCGGTCCCGCAACTGTTTTGAAATTTCCGGCTGCATCAGGTTATATGTGCCCGCTGACCCACAGCAAAGATGCGGATCACTTGGTTCTACAACTGTGAAACCGGCCTTTTTTAACAAGTCCTTAGGGTAAGTTTTTATCTGCTGACCATGTTGCAACGAACACGCCGCATGATAAGCGATTGTCAGGTTTTGATCTGCACCCGTCGGCAAGTCCAGATCCATCAAAACTTCGCTCACATCTTTGGCGATACCCGCAATCCGCGCCGCATCCGCAGCCAATGGATCATTGCGGAACATATGTCCGTAGTCCTTTACCGTTGTGCCACACCCAGAGGTGTTGATCACAATGGCGTCCAGCCCGTCGCCATCCATCTCAGCCGTCCATGCGCGAATGTTTTTGGCACCTGTGCGGTGGCTTTCAGACGTCTTTCCCATGTGGTGGGTCAATGCCCCACAACAACCAGCCCCTTCAGCCACCACAACTTCGCAACCCAACCGCGTCAGCAATCGAATGGTGGCATCGTTGATATGGGTGTTCAGTGCCTTTTGTGCACACCCCGTCATCAGCGCGACCCGTTTTTTACGAGGCGCTGCAGCGGAAAAGGTTTGTGGATCATCATTTCGACTAACGGGTGGGATCACCTTCGGCGCCATTTCCAACATCGCACGAAGACGGGCATCAGGCATGAACCGCGCAAAAGGACGACCGATCTTGGCCCCCAATAGGGCCACACGAAACCGCATTGGATAGGGCAAGATACGCGCCAAAACCCAGCGCAACATGCGGTCTGTCAGGGGGCGTTTGTATTTCTGTTCTATATAGTCACGCGCATGATCGATCAGGTGCATGTAATGCACACCAGACGGACAGGTCGACATACAGGCCAAGCAGCTTAAGCAACGGTCAATGTGTTTGACGGTCTTTTCGTCCGGCACCCGTTCGTTTTCCAGCATGTCTTTGATGAGATAGATTCGCCCGCGCGGACTGTCTAATTCATCCCCCAGAATCTGATAGGTCGGACAGGTAGCGGTACAAAACCCGCAATGCACACAATTGCGCAGGATCTGATTGGACCTTTCAATCGCTGGGTCTTTCAGCTGCTCAGGTGTAAACATCGTTTGCATTTTAGGCCTCCCTCAAAAAGTCATCATGCGAGCTGAAGCCAACCCGAACCAAGGTATCGTTGTCGCCAACGCACCGATTACTATCGTCCAGCGACGCATGGCAGGGCGTGGGTCTTGTTGTCGAAAAGTTTGGGCTACAAAGGCCAAGATCGCGATCCACGCAATCCAAATCAGCGCGATACCCGCCAAAGTCACCCAGACATCTTGCCCCCCACACACCCGTAAAATACTGCAAAACAAAGCTCATGCCTGTCGAACCCACAGCGATGCACCCTAACCCGACAAATTGCTTTTTCGAAGGGCGCGGGCGCAGCAGCCACAAGTAAGTCAGCGGGCCGACTACGAAAACCGTAGCGAATATGATTACTAAGGTTGGCATCACGCAGACATCAAGCCTGCGTTCAGAATACCCCGTGGGTCAAACCGCTGGCGCAGTCCATCGCTTAGGGCGGCGACGCCTTTATTTTCGGGATGGAATCGTGGCTGCCCTGAACCGCGCACCAATGTGGCGTGCCCTGCAATGCCCGCCAATTTATCACGCACATCAGCGCCTTGTTTCGTGCGCAACCAAACCAAACCACCTGCCCAATCAAATTGCGCTTCTAATGGTGCGCACACCGCAACAACAGATGGCCCATCAGATGGCTTTACGGAAACGCGCCAAACATCGCCGTCCTTGTTGTGGAAATTCTGAACATCACGCACAGCAGCCCAATCCGTTACTGAATGCTTAGCCTGTGTCATTTCACCGCCAAATTTGCCCAACACCTCCCGCAACTGCGCAATGCGGTAAGCGACAGATTTTTCAAATCCTTCAACACGGATCATCGTCACGCCACCATCATCATTTGGCAAATGTGCGGCACCACTGACGTCATAGGGAGATCCCAACGCATCGGCCATCGCCGCGACTGCATCGTTCATATTCAATCCATGAACTTGCAAAGTCGCATCTGCCTCAGGCATCGGCAGCACCTTCAACGATACTTCACTAAGCACACCCAAAGTGCCCCAACTGCCCGACATCAACTTTACCAGATCATACCCTGTGACGTTCTTCATCACACGGCCACCGTTCTTCATGACAGTTCCCTGCCCATCGACAAACCGCACACCCAAGGTGAAGTCACGTGCAGCACCTACCTGAATACGGCGCGGACCACTGATGTTACCCGCAACGACGCCCCCAATTGTCGGCTCGCCCTTAACGCCCATCAAGCCACGGTAATCCATTGGTTCAAAAGCCAAACGCTGACGTTCGCTGGCAAGTGCAGCTTCAATCTCACTCACGGCTGTTCCAGCTTTCACAACAACGGTCAAAGCGCCTGGTTCATACAAGTTGATACCACTGATCCCGCTTGTGTTCAGGAGATCGCCTGCGACGGACACACCGCGTGTGCCACCCCCTTGAATGGCCAACGGCCCCTTCGCCGCAGCCACACATTCTGACAGGTCTTGTTCACTTTTTGGCGTCATTTTCATTCTCTGTTCCAAAAATATTCTGGGGGGGGGTGATGCGCTAAGCATCGGGGGCAAAGCCCCTACTGTGCCGCCAACTGTGTTGCGCGGCGACCTTCGGAAACCGCTAAAGGAAACACCTTTGCCGCATTTAACAACCATTGAGGGTCAAACACATCTTTAACCAGCAACTGGGCTTCTAAATCCGCCGGATCATATTGATAGGTCATCAGATCACGCTTTTCGATGCCAACGCCATGTTCGCCTGTAAGGCACCCACCTGCATCTACGCATAGCTTCAAGATTTCCGCGCCCATCTCTTCGCACAATTCAAGGTCGCCTTCTTTATTGGCGTCAAACAAAATCAACGGGTGCATGTTGCCATCGCCCGCGTGAAACACGTTGCCGACAGCCAACCCGAATTGTTCCGAAAGTTCGCCAATGCGGCGCAACACCATTGGCAGTTCAGACACAGGGATTGTCCCGTCAAGACACATGTAGTCGTTGATCTGCCCCATCGCACCAAACGCGCTTTTACGACCCAGCCAGATTGCAGCACTTTCCTCAGCCGATTTGCTTTCGCGGAATTCGACGGGGCTGTGGCGCATCGCAATTTGTTTGATTCGACCCAATTGATCATCGATCTCAGCCTCTGATCCTTCGACCTCAACAATCAACAATGCCTGACAATCGGGGTAGCCTGCGTGTGCAAATTCCTCGGTCGCTTTGATGCACAAGGCATCCATAAATTCGATCGCTACAGGCAGAACACCCGCCTTTATGATGTCCGAAACACAGGCCCCCGCAATTTCATTGTCGTCAAAGCCAATCAAGACAGGACGTGCGCCCTCCGGCTTGTGCAAAATGCGCAATGTGGCTTCTGTCACAACGCCCAACTGCCCCTCGGACCCGCAAACCAATCCAAGCAAATCCAAGCTGCCAGCGTCCAAGTGCGCGCCACCAATTTCAACAACCTCACCGGTCATCAACACGAGCGTCACACCCATCAAATTGTTGGTCGTCACACCATACTTCAAACAATGCGCCCCGCCTGAATTCATCGCGATATTGCCAGCAATAGCACAAGCCAACTGGCTGCTGGGGTCAGGGGCGTAAAAGAACCCGTCTTCTTCGACAGCGCCCGTCACACTTAGATTGGTGCGCCCCGTTTGGACGCGAATATAACGGTCAGCATAATTCGTTTCGATGACGTCATTCATGCGGGCCACGCCCAAGATCACACAATCCGCCGTCGGCAATGCGCCACCGGCCAACGACGTGCCAGATCCGCGCGGAACAACGGGTACGCCTTCTTCATGACAAATACGCAAAACCGCCGCAACCTCGTCAGTGGTTGATGGCAACACCGCAGCCATTGGAGGGCACCGATAGGCGGTAAGGGCATCACATTCATATGCCCGTGTTTCCATCTCGTCATGGATCACGGCGTCCATCGGCAGGACACCTTGCAGCCGTGCGACCACCTGCGACTTGCGGGCCAGTACAGATTGGGAAGGGACAGGCATTTTCATAAACGAATCCTAAGCATCAATACAGTTGGTAAAGTAATATTACCAATTTATCAGGATGGCAAGTTTCCATCCGCCAAGGTATGAACCAAAGCATGACATGGACTGATCGCCTCGCCCTTTTTGCCCCGCTTGATTTTGCAGGCCTGGCTTTGCTGATCCTCGGTTCGATCATCATCGGATGGAGGATCGAGCACCCCTCTGCGCACAAACCTTCAGTTTCCAATTTGATGGCACAGTACCGTCGTGAGTGGATGGAGCAAATGGTCACACGTGACCCCCGCATTTTTGATGCCCAAATCATCGCCAGCCTACGCCAAGGCACTGCGTTCTTCGCCTCTACGTCAATGCTGGCGATTGGTGGCACTTTGGCGATGATTGGCAACGGCGAGAAACTAAGCGGCATCGCCAACGACTTGATTCTAGGGTCGGACCCTGCCTTTGTCTGGGAAATAAAGTTAATTGTGGTGGCCCTTTTTCTGACCAATGCATTCCTAAAGTTCGTCTGGTCTAACAGGTTGTTCGGTTACAAGGCTGTGCTTGTGGCCGCCGTACCAAATGACATCACCGACCCACGCTGCTTGCCACGATCCCAACAAGCGGCTGATGTCGGAATTACGGGCGCGCGTGGATTCAATCGCGGGCTGCGCAGCATATACTTTGCACTGTCAGCAGCGGCTTGGCTCGCTGGGCCAATTGCGCTGATTGCAGCCACATTGTTTACACTTGGCGTGATCTATCGGCGTGAATTTGCCTCGGCGTCGCGCAAAATCCTGATGGACACAACGTCGTGATTTAAGTTCGCTGCACAAACTTCTATAATGCTCACATGAACCATAGCTTAATCACAGCCGCCCTTCTTTGCCTTGCCACAACTGCACAGGCTCAAGAACCAGAAATCACCAAAGTCACCGCTACAAAACTGGGCGGGACATGGAGCTTTGATGTCTCGATCTTGCACACTGATACGGGCTGGGATCACTACGCAGATGGCTGGCGGGTGCTGGATATGAACGGAAACGAACTGGGGATACGCGCCTTGGGCCATCCACATGTGAATGAACAACCATTCACACGCTCCCTATCTGGCGTGCGAATCCCAGCCGGCACAACCCAAGTGCAAATCCAAGCTCGTGATCTTCCAGGCGGCTGGAACACGACGAAAACTACCGTCAATCTTAACTAATTCCTTTTGGCCTAAAGTATTTCGGGGGAATCGCGCAAGCGATGGGGGCAGCGCTCCCACCTTAAACCCGATGATAGGGCGATCCGGCCAAAATTGACGCAGCGCGGTACAACTGCTCGGTTAACATAACCCGCACCATCATATGCGGCCAAACCATTGCTCCAAATGACAGCAAATGATCGGCGTCAGAACGCAATGACGGGTCGATGCCATCCGCACCCCCAATAACAAAGGCAACGTCACCGCGCCCTGCATCACGCCAATTGCCCAGTCGTTTGGCAAACGCAGGTGAGGTCTCAACCTTCCCACGCTCGTCCAAACAGCAGATCACCGCGCCTTTTGGCAGCGCACGGCGCAGTAGGTCAGCCTCAGCGCCCATGCCTGCGTTCTTGCGATCCTCGACCTCGACAAGCTTAACAGGGCCAAGGCCAAGGGCCCGCCCTGTGCGGTCAAATCGGGTGATATAATCTGTGATTAGGTCTGCTTCGGGGCCAGCGCGTAGCCGGCCCACTGCACAGATATGAACGCGCACCTTAAATGCGCGATCAGTTGGTTGGTTCTGCTGGTTCTTCTGTGTCGCCAACAGTCGGCATCCACATTTTTTCCAACTGATAGAACTCGCGCACTTCAGGACGGAAAACATGAACGATAATATCGCCCGTATCCACCAAAACCCAGTCGCCTGTGTTCTTGCCTTCAATACGTGACATGTGACCAAATTCGGTCTTCAAACGCTCAACCAGCTTTTCGGATATCGCAGACACCTGACGCGATGAACGACCGGAACAGACAACCATATGGTCGCCAATCGCCGTCATCCCGCGCAGATCAATCTGCACAACATCTTCGGCTTTGTCATCTTCAAGCGATGAAAGAACGGCGGCCAATAGCTTGTCGCTGGTGGCTTTTGAAACAGCAGACGCCATCAGCGTTGCCCCATCGTGCGTGGCGCCGGCCACGTCTGTTTGGATTGACAGGACATTGTCCTCCTAATAATCGCACCGTCAGGTCCCCGGCGCTGGGATATCGTCACTTAACGACACTTACCTCACAATTCAATAACACTTCAACCTTTGCGCAATCATGCCGCGGCGCAGCGTTGCGTCAAATCCTCAGTCGACCTCATCCGTTAGCATCTTAACCTCACGCTGCGGGAATGGAATCGAGATATCATTGGCCTTAAATGTGTCCCACAGCGCCAGATAAACACCGCCTCGAATATTGGTTAATCCACCCGTCGGATCTTTGATCCAGAACCTTAGAATGTAGTCGACCGAACTGTCCCCAAACCCAACGATATGACAGACGGGTCGCTTTGGGTAACCCAGCACGCGTTCCACAGATGTAGCCGCTTCAATCGCCAGCTCGCGCACCCGATGCGGGTCATCACCGTACGCTGTGCCAAAGAAGATATCCAAACGCACATAATCGTTTGAGTGCGACCAGTTCACCACCTGATTGGTAATCAAATCCTCGTTCGGGATCAGGTATTCTTTGCCGTCGCGCGTCACCACCGACGCATACCGCGCACCCAGCGTTTGAATCCAACCAAATGTCTCACCTACGGAAATCACGTCCCCTGGTTTGATCGACTTATCCAGTAGAATGATCACACCCGACACAAGGTTCGAAATCACTTTTTGCAAACCAAAGCCAAGACCAACACCAATGGCACCTGTCAAAACAGCAAGGCCCGTCAAATCGATGCCAATCGCTTTGACGCCCATAAAGAAAGCCATGCCATAAAGGGCAATTTGCACAGCTTTTACAGCCAACACCTTCATCGAAGGGCTGATGTCTTCGTTGCGCCTGATGGTGGCCGCTGTCGTGGTCGACACCAAGCGCGCTATCGTAAACAGCACAGCGATGATGACCAACGCCGTGAGTAACGTCATCACAGAGACACGGAAATCGCCAAACTCAAACGCAAGATAGTCCAGAAACTCACCAACAGCATTGTGAATGTTCAGGTAATAGAGAGTTGCAAATATCCACATCGCCCAACGCACAAAAATACGCAGCGGTCGATTACGCACAAATCGCGACACAAAGGCAATTAGCACCAAAGCCAACGCTAAGGTCGCAGCCAATCCGATCAGATAAGATCGCGAAGGCCATGTGACGCTTTGCATCACCGCCCAAATAGGCCCCGCGAAAGCAGAAAACCAAGGCGATGGCGGATGGGCACAATCATACGCAACTGCCACGCCTGCCATCCCTCGCGGGAACGCACCCACGATTGAAGCCAACCGTCCGAAAGATGATGTAAACCGTATGAAACCACCATCAGGGCAAGGATGATCAGAACCTGATACAGTTTCCAACCTGGCATCAGTAAGCCATCCACAAAACGCATGGCACCCGTAAACAGGACTTCAAGTTCTTGATAAAATGTCATTTGGGGCGGGGTGTTTGGTTCCATACATATGTGTTGCACAGGGACGCCACCACGCGCAATATCCCGACAACAGCAGATACCCTTGCGACACATGGGTAAGCCCTGTATCTGATCCACATGACAAGGCTTTTTGACATCTGCGACCGCACCCGCTTGGGCGAACGCTTTTTTGGGGCAACCCATACTGTGCTGGCACGACTATAAAGTCGCGCCCACCTGAAACGCCTGACAATTTCAAACTGAACCCGAAGGGAGAGGACCTCATGTCCCCCAAAACGCTATACGATAAAATCTGGGATGCGCACGTCGCACACGAAGCTGATGATGGCACCTGCTTGCTGTATATCGACCGCCACTTGGTCCACGAAGTGACCAGCCCGCAAGCCTTTGAAGGTTTGCGCATGACAGGTCGCAAAGTGCGCGCACCGGAAAAAACCATCGCGGTTCCGGATCACAACGTGCCTACAACTTTGGACCGTGCCGACGCGACAACCATGACCGAAGACAGCCGCATTCAGGTAAATGCATTGGACACGAACGCCAAGGAATTTGGCATTCACTACTATCCAGTGTCTGACGTGCGCCAAGGCATCGTGCACATCGTTGGCCCAGAACAGGGTTGGACGCTTCCGGGCATGACCGTAGTTTGTGGCGACAGCCACACCGCGACCCACGGCGCATTTGGATCACTGGCCCACGGTATTGGCACATCCGAGGTCGAGCACGTCTTGGCCACGCAGACGTTGATCCAGAAGAAATCCAAAAACATGAAGGTCGAGATTACAGGCAAACTTTCCATTGGTGTGACCGCCAAAGACATCACAATGGCTGTGATTGGTAAAACTGGCACCGCTGGCGGTACTGGCTTTGTGATCGAGTATTGCGGCGAAGCAATCCGCGATTTGTCGATGGAGGGTCGCATGACCGTCTGCAACATGGCAATTGAAGGCGGCGCACGCGCTGGCCTGATCGCGCCAGATCAGAAAACATACGACTACTGCATGGGCCGCCCACACGCACCAAAAGGCGCACAGTGGGAAGCCGCTTTGACATGGTGGAAAACACTGTTCTCCGATGACGGCGCTGCATGGGACGAGATTATTACGATCAAAGCCGAAGACATTGCGCCATTGGTTACGTGGGGCACCTCCCCCGAAGATGTTTTGCCAATCACCGCGTTGGTTCCATCTGCTGACAGCTTCACTGGTGGTAAAGTTGACGCGGCGCAACGTGCGCTTGACTACATGGGCCTGACAGCTGGTCAAAAACTGTCAGACGTTGAAATCGATACTGTCTTTATCGGATCCTGCACCAACGGCCGTATCGAAGATCTACGTGCTGCCGCTGCTATCCTAAAAGGCAAAAAGATCAAAGACGGCCTGCGTGCTATGGTTGTTCCGGGGTCCGGTCTTGTACGTGCCCAAGCCGAAGAAGAAGGTCTTGCAGACATCTTTCTTGAGGCTGGTTTTGAATGGCGTCTTGCAGGTTGTTCCATGTGTTTGGCGATGAACCCAGACCAATTGGCACCGGGCGAACGCTGTGCTGCCACATCAAACCGCAATTTTGAGGGCCGTCAGGGTCGCGGCGGACGTACGCACCTGATGTCACCGGGTATGGCGGCTGCAGCTGCGATTACGGGCAAGCTGACTGATGTTCGGGACATGATGTAAATTCATGCCTACGGTTGGTGATCATTTGAAACGGAATGTGGGCCTGCCTTTCAGGGTGGGACACACATTTCTTGTCTCTTGTTCGCAAGGGTTTCTATTCGCATGACCACAGCCGCCCAAACCCCTATTGCCACCCTTTGGATTGGCGACACCCTTGGTGATCTGGAAAAGCTAAGCTTACTCAGTTTCGCGCATCAAGGTCACCCCGTCACCTTGTTTCACACTCATCCTTTACAAGACCCGCGACTGGATGGTGTCCCATTGCGGCACGCCCACGATGTGTTTGAATATGAGGACAGTCTGCTAGACCAAGCCGCCCCTGCCGCCTTTGCCGATCTGTTTCGGTTGCGGATGGTACGCGACACCGATCTGACATGGATGGACACCGACGTCTTCTGTTTGAAACCATTTTTGGCATCAGATGGATATTTGATAGGGTTTGAATCCGACACAACAGTCAACAACGCCGTGTTGCGTTTACCTTCGAATTCCGAGGCACTGAACGCGCTGATCGACGTCTTTAGCGAACCCAGTTTCGTGCCACCGTGGCTTAGCAAACCTGACGCAAAAGAAGTCAAAAAGCTACCGCCAGAACAGCGGTTGCTTGGTTCGGCCAAACAGGTTCCAAATGCCTTTGGGCCACTTGCGATCACATGGGCGCTGAAAGAGACGGGAGAGGTTGCGCATGCGTTGCCTTTTGATCATATCAGCCCAGTGCCATGGCCGTTAGGTGACATCTACTTCAACCCGCATGGCGGTGTTGAGGGCTGGCTGACCGACAACACAATGGGCGTACATATGTATGCCTCTCGTGTGCGCGCCGTACACAAGCGCACGCCGCCCTACGTGGGCTCATTTATAGCAAACATCGCCACCAAGGTCGGTTTCGACTTTGGCAGGCGGCCCTTCAAACAAGTATAAGGACAGACCAAATGGATAAGTTCGGAACACTCACTGGTATTGCGGCACCGATGCCCCTGATCAACATCGACACAGATATGATCATCCCAAAGCAATTCCTAAAAACTATCAAACGGTCTGGCCTAGGCGTGAACCTGTTTGACGAAATGCGCTATGACGACGATCGCAAAGAAATTCCCAGCTTTGTGCTGAACCAAGATGCGTACCGCGAGGCCCAGATCATCGTGGCTGGAGATAACTTTGGTTGCGGATCATCGCGCGAACACGCGCCATGGGCGATCAAAGACTTCGGAATCACCTGTGTGATCGCACCCAGCTTTGCCGACATCTTTTATGGCAACTGCTTTAAGAATGGCATCTTGCCAATCGCACTGCCACAAGAACAGATCGACGTTTTGTTGAAGGACGCTGAAAAAGGTGCCAATGCACGGATTACCATCGATCTTGAAACACAAACCGTCACAACATCCGACGGTGAGGTGTTCAATTTCGAAGTTGATGCGTTCAAAAAGCATTGCTTGATGCAGGGCTTGGACGACATTGGACTGACGATGGAAAAGGTCGCATCAATCGATACATTTGAGGCAGCGGCCGAAACGCAGCGGCCTTGGGTCTAAGGACACTCGGCTAGGTTAATCGAACAACTACAATCCTATGTAGCAAGTTGTGGGCGGAACTCCAGCGCCCACAACATATGGTTACCACACCATAACTAGACACAGCCTTGCCCTTTTTATGATGCAAGAACGCACCACCCTCACCCCCAAAATGTCAAATATCTTAAGTCAATTGGAACAACGTACTTGAGACGCCAATCGAAACAAGGCAAAATTGGGGCAAGAATGAGGCAACCTGCCCCCCGTTGGTAGGATCAAGTTGGGACAAATACGCGGCATGTATCGCGTTTGGCCAGTTTGTAAGGGATCGAAAAGTGATAGCACGTATAGCAGGCGTTTCGGCGCGCGGAGTCCTTGTGTCATTGCTTTTGGCAACACCCGCATTGCGCTTGCCCAACATTGCGGTGGACAGCTCACAAGTTGTGTTGCTTATGGCGATGCTTGCAGGGTTCCTGACATTTGCAGAATACAACGCCAAGTCCCCCAGCATTGTAGAATTCTGCGATGCAGGCCCGTTCAACCGCCTTCGGTTTGTCGCCCTATTTTCAACTGTCTTTATGCTAAGCCTGATCACCAAAGGCAAAACTGATCCGACAGCCGTGACAAACGCTCTGACCTCCATCGGGATGATCATCGGCAACGCAATTGATTTCCCATTTTCACCTGTGCGCCTTGTGGTGCTGATGTTGCCCAACACCGCTGACGCTGACGTGGTCACCTCCGCAGGCCTTAGCTATCTTATTTCCCTGATCGCCATGACAGCGTTTTTGTTTCTGGTGCGCGTCTTGAATTGGCCTGCCCGCAAAGGCGCCTTCAACGTCTGGATCAACCTGCCCTTGTTCGACCCAACAGCTGGCGGCGACGTGCTTTTGCGCCTACGCCGCGACGCACGTTTCAACGTCGCGCTTGGCTTCCTGCTGCCCTTCTTCATCCCCGCAGTGGTCAAGATAGCGGCTGATCTGATACACCCTATTTCACTAGAGAACCCACAAACCCTGATCTGGACAATGAGCGCATGGGCCTTCCTTCCTGCCAGCATGATTATGCGTGGCATCGCGATGGGCAAGATTGCAGATATGATCGAGGAAAAGCGTCGGCGCACCTATGCCAACGCCGCCCAAGAGAATGGCATGCAACTGGCATAACCGCCGTCTGCCTGCTTTTATTTTCAACGACCTTGCACGCCGACACCATTCGCATTGCGACGTTCAACACCGAATTGTCACGCAAGGGACCGGGGTTATTATTGCGCGACATCGCACGTGGCGATGACACACAAATAAACGCGGTCATCCAGATCATCCGTCATGTGGACCCCGACGTTATTGCCCTGCAAAAATTTGACTACGATTTGACTGGTGCCGCGCTTTCATTGTTCGCAAGCCAAGCGGGCTACCAATATTTTTTTGCCGCACGGCCAAACACTGGCATGGCGACGGGGTTGGACATGGACGGCGACGGACGTTTGGGTGGACCACGCGACGCACAAGGTTATGGTCATTTCTCGGGCCAAGGGGGCATGGCGATCTTGTCAAAGTTCCCGATTGACACGGACAATTTACAAGATCTTTCAACATTAATGTGGCGTGACATTCCGAACGCGACGCTGCCGATGGTCAACGGCAAACCTTTCCCAAGCGCCGAGGCATTGGCCACTCAACGCCTGTCCACCACGGGCCACTGGATCGTACCGATCATCACACCCGATGGTCCGTTCCATCTGCTGACATTCCACGCAACGCCCCCTGTCTTCGATGGGTCAGAAGACCGAAACGGCAAGCGCAACCATGATGAAGTGCGCCTTTGGCAGCAATATCTGGATGGGAAGTTCGCAGAACCGATCACCGCCCCCTTCGTGATCGCAGGGGATGCAAACCTAGATGCAAATGCAGGGGACGGACGACGCGAGGCGATTGTTAACTTACTGAACGATCCGCGTGTCCAAGATACAGCACCGCAAGGCAACGGGCCGTTTGATCCGACAGATACTGTTGATTGGTCAGAGCCTGCACCAGGCGACATGCGCGTCGATTATGTTTTGCCGTCGCGTGATTGGACAGTGGTGAACAGCGGCATACTTTGGCCGTTGGAGGGGAATGCATTGTTGGAGGTTGCTCAGGAGGCCAGCAGGCATCGGTTGGTTTGGGTGGATTTGAAGCGGTGAATGCCAGCTGTGTGGACAAAGTGTGAATTCGCTGCAGCTGCGCCAATGGTTGTTCAGGAGAAAGAACACGACAGCAACGGTTCTGGACTCAGTGCAAGAAGGCCAGGAACAACGCAACATCGCGAAAAATGTGCCCCTTAACCAACATATCTCCGACGATAATCGGTCGATCAGCATTTGGCGGTCTGGGACCACTCCCCAATGCATAGCTGGTTTGCGTGGCGACACGACGGCCATCAAATTGGGCTGAAAAATACATGTCTCCCCAATCTGGATGATATCCATGGAAAATCAGTAAATCCGGGCCAACTTCGTATTCCGTGGCCTCAAAAGCCACGACATCATCGCGATAGCCGTTGCCCGCCTCGTCCGGTTTGATCGCCTCTGTTTCATTCCAGAATTCGACACAAACAGGCACTCCTGCATCTGCAGATGCCCCAGGTCTGAAACTGTCGGCTTGACCAAGAACGACATAGCGAAGCGCGTAGTCGCCAACCTTGGGAGCAGCGTCACCTTCCTGCTGGTTCGGCATAAAAACACCTCCCGGCTCTATGCCACCGAGAATACCCCGAACAGTATAGTCTTCACCGTTAAACACGTACCTTTCATGTCGGATGCCCGCCAGTTCAATGTTCGCACCTGTGAATTCCAGTGGCACCGGATCAGGGCGACCATCCAAAAACAGCTTAGCGTTCGTTAAGACCCAGGTGCCAGGATGGGCGTTAGAGGATCCATCTGAAATCACATATGTACTGTCAGGATTGAAAGTATACAGATCGTTGCGTCGCGCGCCTGAATCTGGGGCAGGCAACCAAGACCCTACAAGCCTTTCAGCGAGAGTAAGATCGCCCTCGATAAGCGCGTTTTCTTGGTTTGCTTGCTAGTCACGCGCGCCAACAAATTCCCTATTAGGTTGTTCTACGCAATAGCCCCATAGCCCCAACCAGCTATTGCCAGAGAAATCTACGTAAATGTCGACATTGCCCTAAGCACTGGTGCTGATGTTGGGAAACTGATGCACCGCAGAACAAGTTTGGGAGGCGTCAGGCTCTGCCCAAAAGCCGACGAATTGGTTATTGTCGTCGGGACCGGTCAAATACATGAACGACTTTCCATCCTCATAGGACGCAAAGCACAAAGAAGAACTGACGCAAGATATTTCGATGGGGCCAAAACTAGTCTTATCGAATGTGCCGTTTGGCAGGGTTTGGGCTGACGCCTCTGAAAAGGCAAAAAGGCAAACCAAAGTTGAAAAAAACGTACTAATTTTTTTGGTAAGATTCATCGCAAAAATAACCTTCAGTGACATTCCATCTTCGGCTTGTCTTCCACGAAGGGTTGGCCCAATGAATTTTTGTTTACAAGTTAATTCGGTTTCTGCACCGTATGTAAGACTTTGCGTGCTGGCTGCAAGAAATGCCAAATGGGTTGCGGCCCCCCTTATGGTCGCTTTGCTGCCCTTCCGTCAGAAGCAGGCGTAACCAGCCGTTTATTCTTAGCGCAGAATCTGGCAGTTTTGGCTTAAAGCCGACCTTTGAATATTTTGCCTCGCGCCCCACAAACTTGACCCCACCCGCACCTCGCGCTAACCCACATCCGAACCTAATTCCTTTCGGAGACACGCATATGTCCAACCCTTCGCTATTAATCCTCGCCGGTGACGGCATCGGTCCTGAGGTCATGGACCAAGTCAAACGCATCATCACGTGGTATGGCGAAAAGCGGGACCTGAACTTTGACGTCTCTGAGGACCTTGTTGGCGGCGCGGCCTATGACAAGCACGGCACGCCTTTGCACGACGACACGATGGCCAAAGCGCAGGCGGCGGACGCCGTTCTTTTGGGTGCTGTTGGCGGTCCGAAATACGACGAGCTTGATTTCTCGGTCAAGCCAGAGCGCGGATTGCTGCGCTTGCGCAAAGAGATGGATTTGTTTTCTAATCTGCGCCCTGCCCAGTGCTTTGACGCCTTGGCAGATTTCTCGTCCTTGAAGAAAGAATTGGTTGCGGGCCTCGATATCATGATCGTGCGCGAACTGACCTCTGGCGTTTATTTCGGTGAACCACGTGGCATCTTTGAAGAGAACGGCGAACGTGTCGGCATTAACACCCAGCGGTATACTGAATCCGAAATTGACCGCGTTGCGCGTTCAGCGTTTGAATTGGCCCGTCGTCGTGGCAACAAAGTTTGCTCGATGGAAAAAGCCAACGTGATGGAAAGCGGCATCTTGTGGCGCGAAGTGGTTCAACGCGTCCACGACGAAGATTACCCAGATGTCGAATTGTCCCACATGTACGCTGACAACGGTGCGATGCAGTTGGTCCGTGCGCCAAAACAGTTCGATGTGATTGTGACCGACAACTTGTTTGGTGACATCCTGTCTGATTGCGCCGCGATGTTGACCGGATCATTGGGCATGTTGCCATCTGCATCCCTTGGCGCACCGGGCGAAAACGGTCGTCCAAAAGCGATGTACGAACCGGTACACGGATCAGCCCCAGACATCACAGGTCAGGGCAAAGCAAACCCGATCGCTTGCACCCTTAGCTTTGCGATGGCGCTGCGCTATTCCTTCGATCAGGGCGACGAAGCGACACGGCTGGAAACAGCTGTTGAAAAGGTCTTGGCCGACGGTGTCCGCACTGCCGATTTGATGGGGCCAGAAGGTGGCACACCTGTGTCGACAACTGAAATGGGCGACGCGATTTTGGCGGCCCTAGACGCCAGCCTTTAAGCGCACTATCCGAGATTAGAAATTAGACGGCCCGATGGTTCATATGACCCGTCGGGCCGTTTTCGTTTGTGCGGTGCGCCACACTGACCAAATACCGACACAATACCGACGTTGGGAATCCGGTCTGATTTCAACCAATAGTGGCCGTCAAACGGCCTGAGTTTGGGGCAAAGATCTGCATCAATTTGTCGCTTTCGGGTCATTTCCATACATTCGCGACATATTCAAAAAGCCAGAATTGCGGAATCAGGTATCAGAAACGACAGTTCTTTAGGGCAATACGTCATTATACTGATTGCAAGCTCAAAAAATAAATTTTTTACTATATAACAAAAGCGGAACCTGACTATGTTCTCCACTATCAAGCGCACCCTCGACGGTGTGCCCATGAAAATAACGTTGGGAGACTACTATGAAACTTAATCTACTTGGCACAGTTGCCGTTGTATCCGCAGGCATGTTCGGCACCACAGCCATGGCCGATTGCGGTGAAGTAACAATCACTGAAATGGACTGGGCCTCATCCGCCGTTGTAACAGCCGTTTCTGCATTCTAGATGGAACAAGGCTACGGCTGCACAGTACAAAAAGTACCGTCCTCAACCGTGCCTGCACTGACCTCTTTGGCCGAAACAGGTAAGCCTGATTTGCTGACCGAAGTATGGGCAAACTCAACACCAGCCTACGAGCCACTTTTGGCTGAAGGCAAATTGGTCGAATTGGGCAACGTGCTGTCCGACGGTGGTGTAGAAGCATGGTGGATCCCAGCATATTTGGCTGAATCAAATCCAGAGCTGACAACTTGGGAAGGCATCATGGCGAACCCAGCGGCTGTTGGCGGCAAGTTCAACGATTGCCCATCAGGCTGGGCATGTGACATCATCAACAACAACAACTTGATCGCACTAGAAGCTGAGGCCGGTGGTCTAGAACGCTTCCAGCACGGTTCAGGTGAAACGTTGCAAACGTCTATAGCCGCTGCATACGCAGATAAAGCGCCTTGGTTTGGCTACTACTGGGCACCAACAGCAGTTTTGGGCAAATATCCAATGGTCAGAGTTGAAGTTGCTGCATACGACGCAGAAGCACACGCCTGTAACGGTGACGTTGATTGTGCTGCTCCAAAAGTATCAGCATACCCAGCTGCAAAAGTTGTAACTGCCGCCTCTGCCGCATTTATCGAACGTGAGCCAGCAGTTGCTGAATTGATGAAGAATGTATCCTTCACCAACGCACAGATGGGTGAAGTTCTGGCATGGCGCTTGGACAACAATGCGTCTTATGACGAAGCTGCCGTATACTTCCTGACCACGTACAAAGATACATGGGGTGGCTGGTTGAATGACGAAGCCAAAGCAAAATTGGCTGCTGTTCTTAACTAAATAAATTTCAAAATTGCCCGCAACCGAAATTCGGCTGCGGGCTTTTCTTTTTTAAAGGGGACGCAAATGGCGACCTATGACTGGTTCTTTAATATGCTTGGACTGCGCGACTGGTGTGATGCCGGTACGTCCAAAGCCCCGATGTCGATGGCAGATTTACTAAATAAAACTGGCAACGCAGAGGCACCACCGTTTTATGATGTTCCGTTCCCGTCTTTGGACGCGTTGAACGATGCATGTGGTCAAATCACCCAAACTCGCGATGTGGTTAAAGGGCTGGAGGAAGGCTTTTTGGCCGTTCGCCCAGCACTACGAACCATGCTGGACCCTATCACACAGCCTTTGTCTTGGATGTTGGATGGGACGTTGTATGTGTTCACCGAAGCCCCTTGGTTCTTGATCATGGCCAGCATTTTGATCGTGGTCTGGTACGCAACACGGTCTAAATCAGTGGTGTTGTTTAATCTGTTTTGTCTTTCATTCTTTTCCCTTGTCGATCACTTTGAACCCGCGATGGAGACCCTCGCCGTTATTCTGGTTTGTACGGTCATATCGGCCCTATTCGGTGTCCCGATAGGTATTGCGATGTCGAAATCAAATCGATTGCAGAAATCAATCATCCCGATTTTAGACTTGCTACAAACCTTGCCAACCTTCGTGTATCTAATCCCGCTGATTTTTTTGTTCCCTATCGGGGAATCTCGTCTCTATGGGATCGCCATCACGCTTTACGCAATTGTACCGATCATCCGATTAACGGATTTGGGTATCCGCCTCGTCGACCAAGATGTGGTCGAAGCAGGTAATGCTTTCGGCATGAGCCCCGGCCAAAAGCTTGGTAAAGTGGAAATGCCCTTGGCCCTTCCCAACATCATGGCAGGCTTGAACCAAACCATCATGATGAGCCTTGCAATGGTTGTGATTGCGTCGATGGTAACAGCGCCTGGCTTGGGTGTGCTTGTTCTACGTGGTATTCGAAACCTTGAGCTGGGTGTCGGCCTGATGGCTGGTATCTGCATCGTCTTGTTAGCCGTCATGTTGGACCGTACGTCCAAAGCCGCCTTGTCGCGGATTGACCGCGCAAAATCCAAAACGTCATAGGGGGCAAAATGATGTCAGACAAAACACCAAAAGTGAATCTGCGTGGCCTCTATAAGATTTTTGGCGCGCGCGACAAAGAAGTTTTGAAACATGTCAAAGAAGATGGCATGGGCAAAGAAGAACTGCTTGAAAAACACGGGCATGTCTTGGGCCTGCAAGCGATTAACGTCGAGATGCAGGCCGGTGAGATCACGGTTGTAATGGGGCTATCAGGGTCAGGGAAATCAACCTTGATCCGTCACCTCAATCGTTTGATTGATCCAACTGATGGCGAAATCCTTGTCGACGGCGAAGACGTGATGAAACTATCGAAAATCGAACTGCGCCAAATGCGTCAGGAAAAGATGTCGATGGTGTTTCAGAAGTTTGCGTTGCTTCCACATAGGACCGTTAAGCAAAATGCTGCAATGTCGTTGAATGTGCGTGGCATGGACAAAGCTACCCAAAACACCGAAGCCCTGAAATGGCTGGAACGTGTCGGGCTAGGCGGGTACGAAAACCATTATCCTTCTCAATTGTCAGGCGGTATGCAGCAACGCGTAGGTATCGCCCGAGCCCTTGCCGCCAACACTGACATCATGCTGATGGACGAAGCTTTTTCGGCCCTTGATCCACTGATCAGAACCGATATGCAAAACCTGTTGCTAGAACTACAGGTCGAGCTGCACAAAACCATCATCTTCATCACACATGACTTGGACGAAGCTTTAAAATTGGCAGATCACCTTGTGATCCTCAAAGATGGTGCCGTAATTCAACAAGGTGAACCGCAAGAGATATTGCTGAACCCAGCTGATCCCTACATTGAAGACTTTGTAAGCGACATCAACCGCGCCCGTGTGCTGCGTGTTCGTTCGGTTATGAAACATTTGGAAAGTACGGAATTTTCTGGTGACGTTGAAGCAGACGACAACTTGGAATCCTTGATTGCACTGTCAGAGGGTGACACATCTTTGGTCTACCGTGTGATTAGCGAGGGCGAACCAATTGGTGAGTTGAACATGCGTGATCTGGTCAAAGCACTGGTGCCGCGCATCTCAAGCACACAAGCGGCCTAAAAAAATTGCAAAGGTGGTTTCCGCCACCTTTGCAGACCTTATCTGTTAATCTTGGGCGTTGAATACGAACAGTTTCTCGCCGTTTATCATGTATCCATTGATCAACTTGGCAGCCTTTTCGCTGGTCAACCAGCCTTCAAGCCTCATCGCTAAACCGTATCGAGCAGTCGGGTGTATCGCGGGATTTACTGGCAAAAACGCATACTGGTTAAACAACGCGGGATCTCCGGAATAAAGCAACGCCAAGTCGCCTTTGTTTTTGAAGTTTAGCCAACTTGCGCGGTCAGATAAGATGTAGGCATTCATGCCGGATGCCGTGTTCAACGCCGCCCCCATCCCTGCCCCTACAGCGTTATACCATACACCGAATGCTTCAGGATCAAAGTTGGCCAAGTGCCAAATCTTCATCTCGGCCTTATGCGTACCACTGTTGTCCCCTCGGCTTACATAAGTCACCTTAGCTTGTTCAATTTTTTGAACGGCGGTGATTGCACTGGTGACTTCAGAAATCTCCGCCGCATCAGATTGTGGGCCAACCAGGACAAAATCGTTGTACATGATTTCACGACGATGTGTGCCAAACCCATCAGAAACAAAGGCTTCTTCGGACCCGCGTGAATGGACAAGGATCGCGTCCACATCGCCAGCTTCACCTAGCCGAAGAGCCTGTCCTGTGCCTACAACCAACAACTGTACTTCAATCCCAAGGTCGGCTTGGATTTCAGGCAACAGAACATCTGCCAATCCCGAATTTTCGAAGGATGTTGTTACAGCCATTTTCAGGATTTCCGCATGCATCACAGATCCCAAAGACAGAAAAAGCGCGACCAAAAAATAGCGGATCATATTAGGATATCTCCTTTTAGGAACGCTTTGAGTTCAGCAGTTTTTGGCGCAGAAAATATATCAGGAGCAGACCCCGTTTCGATGATACGCCCACCCATCACAAAAAGCACACCTGACGCCAAACGCCGCGCCTGCCCCATATCGTGAGTGGCCATTATCACGCGGGTTCCAGCGGCCGCAGTCGCTAACAACAGCGCTTCGATCTCGCGGGTGGATTGCCCATCAAGGTTCGAACATGGTTCATCCAAAAACAATACATCTGGGTCCCGAATGAGTGCGCGTGCGATCGCCAGCTTTTGTCGTTCCCCACCTGACAGGCGTGTGGCCGAGCCGTCTTTCACCTTGGTCAGCCCGATACGGTCAATCCAGTGATCCACCGCCGTTTTGATCTGTGGTTTTGGCGTGTTGATCAGCTGCAAAGGGTAGCTAAGATTTTCGGCCACAGAACGCCGCAAAACGACAGGCGATTGGAATACATATCCGTGGTTCGCTTGGTCGGACTGGGCCCAAGTCGCGGTGCCTTCGCTGATCCGTTCAATCCCATGCATCACCCGCAATAGGGTCGTTTTACCAGATCCATTGGGGCCAATGACCATCATAGGCCCACCCTGATCTATGACCAAATCAATCGGCCCTAGGACAGTTTTACCACGCCTGCGCACACTAAGATTAGAAAGGGTTAAGGGAAACATTTCGCTCACCACCGGCCCTCCCGTTCTGTGCGTGACAGCCAATGGATTGCCATGTTTACAAATAGTGCCAAACCGATCAGCACAAAGCCTAAGCCCAGCGCCAAAGCAAAATCGCCCTTACCTGTTTCTAGCGCAATTGCAGTGGTTAGGACACGGGTGGCGTGATCTATATTACCGCCAACAATCATGATCGCGCCAACTTCGCCAATGGCCCGTCCAAAGCCGGCCAAACCTGCCGTTAGTAAATTGCGCCGCCCATCCCAGATCAGCGTTTTGATGCGCTGCCATTTGCTGGTGTTGAGTGAGATAAGGAGGTCGTGATATTCTGCCCAAAGCTCTCGCATCGCTTGGTGCGAAATTGATGCAATAATTGGCGTGATGATCACCACTTGCGCTATGATCATAGCCCAAGGTGTGAACAGCAGCCCGAACACGCCAAATGGGCCAGAGCGCGACAATAATATGTAGATGATCAATCCAACGACAACTGGCGGTAACCCCATCAGCGCGTTGATAATTGAGATGACGAGGCGGCGGTATTTGAATCGCTGCACCGCCAAAAACGTACCGAATGGCATCGCGATAGCTGACGCAATGATCAGCGCAGTTAGACTGACTTGCAAAGACCGCAAGCTGATTTCCCACAGCTCTTGGTCAAACGTCACGATCAAGTGCAACGCGGCCAACAGTCCTTGGGCAATATCGTTCATCGGCTTCAGCACCTGCTGAGAAATCTAAGTGTTTGGGTATACGATTCTGTGAAGCAAGAACAGGCGCAGAATGAACCGCGCCTGTTGGAAATTTACAACGTTGGAAAGATTACTTCCAGCCGGCCACATCAAAAACCTTTTGCGCCAATGGCAAGTTCTTTGCGACTGCACTTAGGTCTACATCATCCGCTTTGAACAGACCCAACTGTGTCACAGATGGACTAAGCCCAACACCCGCCACGGCTGGGTATTCATCATTACCTGCAGAGAAATACTGCTGTGCCTGGTCAGATGCCAAGTATTCAAGAAACTTAATTGCATTTGCATGGTTGGGTGCATTTTTTGCGACACCAGCACCAGACAAGTTCATGTGCGCACCTTCGGTTTCTTGCGACGGGAAAACCCAACCAATCATATCGATGTCAGCCGTCACACCTTTAACATCACGGCGTAGAGCACGCGCGAAATAATAGGTATTCGAGATTGAAATGTCGCATTCCCCAGACACTAAACCACGCAATTGATCGGTGTCACCACCTTGTGGATCACGTGCAAAGTTCACAACAAATCCTTTAGCCCACTCAGTTGCAGCCTCTTCACCGTGGTTTTCAATTACGGCAGACAACAATGTTTGCGAATATACGTTTGTAGATGATCGGTGACACACTAGGCCTTTGTATTTCGGATCCGCCAGATCAAGGTATGTCTTAGGCGGGTTCGATACTTCTTTCTTGTCGTAGAAAATAATCCGTGCGCGTTGGGAGAACCCGAACCATTGGTTATCGGAGTCCTGTAATTTACTGGGAATCCGGGTTTCCAAAACGTTGCTATTGGTCGCTTGCAAAACACCCGCGTTCTTAGCGCGCTCAAGGCGGGAAGTATCGACGGTTATCAAAACATCGGCAGGTGAATTGGCACCTTCAGCCTGCATACGTGCGATCAGCTCATCTGCTTTGCCTTCGATCCGGTTAACAGTGATGCCTGTCTGTTCGGTAAAGTCAGAATAAAGGCGTTCGTCGGTGTCGTAGTGGCGTGAGGAATACAGATTCACTTCACCCTCAGCAAAGGACGCGGAAACGCTGGATACAATCATCGTTGCAGCGATAGCGGGGAATTTCAATTTCATGGACATGACGTCCTCCAATATTAATTTACTCTTTTAGTCAACTAAACGATTTCCAGTAAAACGCAAGTATCTTGACTAAATTAGTCAGATTAAATTAACCAGGCATCTCGTCCTATGCTGTCCGCCCACTGAAGGTACCAACTTTGATATCAGCAGCTTCCAGCATATCGCGCACCGTGGTGGCGATTTGGACGGCAGTCGCCCCATCCCCATGCAAACAAATCGTATCGATCGGAGTTGGAATGTGTTTACCACTTTCGGTTATGATGGCTTGGGCCTTAACCATCTCGACCATCCGTTTTCCTGCAATCTTAGGATCGTGGATCACGGCCCCCGGCTGGCTACGGTCCACGAGCGTCGCATCGTCGTTATAGGCGCGGTCAGCAAAGATTTCGCAAGCGTATTGGCACCCCAAAGATTGCACAGCCTTCACCTGCTCTGTCGCCGCTAGGACCATGATGATTAGATCAGGATCAACGGATAAGGCCGCCTCGTATAGCGCATGCGCCATCGCCTCGTCCTCACAGGTCATGTTGGACAAAGCACCGTGTAATTTCAGATGACGTACCTTTGTCCCAAGCGCACGCGCCATCCCAAGGGAAGCGCCGACTTGGACACGGATCGAATTTTGCAGGGATGCGATAGGAATGTGCATGCGGCGACGTCCAAACCCTTGGAGGTCAGCAAAGCCGGGATGCGTGCCGATCCCGACACCGTTGTCCCGCGCAAGCGTCATCGTTTCAGCCATCACGTCTGGATCGCCGGCATGGGCCCCACAGGCGATGTTGGCAGAGGTCACGATGCTAAGCAGGGGCGCATCATCCCCCATTTTCCAAGGTCCGAAACTTTCGCCCATATCTGCGTTTAGGTCCACGTGGGTCATCGTTTATTTCCTTCATCTACATCTAAAGGGGCAGCCGTCGCTGAAACGACACCGCTGATCAATTGATAACTTAACAAATCTTGGATCGTGGATACGTCGCGTAGCAATGGCTTCACCATCTTCGGCAGCTTGTCGAGCACGACGTTGGCCCGTGCCTGTACCGCAGAACCTTCGTCGAAAGTGAGAAGTTCAAAAGTGAAAGTACTACCGATTGGCGCTTGCGAAACCTTACTTAGATCAGCGGGCAATATGGTTCCGATACGGGGATACCCACCTGTTGTTTGACATTCGTGCATGAGTACAAATGGGGTGCCGTCACCTGTGATTTGAATGTCACCAGCAATGGTCACTTCGGAAACTATATTGAGTTGGTCGTTGGCTTTGAACCCATCTCCCTCAAAGTCCATTCGAATGCCTTGGCGGTTGCCACGGGGGTCACGCCGGAATTTGGTTTGGGTGAAACGCGTGATCATAGCGGCATCAAATTTGTCGCTTTGCATACTGCGGATAAATCTGACTTTACCGCCATCCAATCGCTGCTCTGGAACCAAATGCAGGCCGACATTGATGCTTGTGTCTACGCATGTAGGCAATTGGTCCCCTACAACGACCAACCGACCCAAACCCGCTGATAAATGGCTTCCACGTGTGCCCAAGTATTTGGGGGTATCAAAGCCGTTCGCGACGTGGAGATATCCAAAACTTCCACGCCGCGCCGCGCCTATGGTCAAGACACTTCTTGCAGGCAGAAGGTGACTGGCATTCCACTGGACGTTCGAGCCATCGATTGAGGCGTCCATTAAAGCACCCGTCAATGCGATCCGTATATCAGCCGTCGCCTCAAACGAACCACCCATGCCCGCCATTTCCACCGCAGCGCATGTCGGTGCATGTCTAAGCAAAGCTGCCCCTTCATGTAAGGCTGTGGGGTCCGACGCTCCACCACGTGTTAGTCCCGCCGACATAAAGCCCGCGCGGCCCAAATCTTGGATGGCAGCGGCGGGTCCGATACTGCGGACAATCAAGGCGGCACTCATGTCAGCACCTCGGTCTGGGCACCACCGTTGCCGGTTTGATCGGTACCTTCGATACGTTGGAATTCTGCCTCGCTTACTGGATCAAAGATCATCTCGTCACCTGGGGACAATGGAAAGGGATCTTCAGAATTTGGGCGGAATGACAAGAAACCTGTCGCGCCCACATGACGCCAGCCTGTTGGTGTGTCGTATGGAAAAAGACAGAATTGACTAACAGCTGTCACCAACGAACCGGCAGGCACGTTTGGCGTAATACTGGTTTGTCTGGGGATATTCCAATGATCTGGCAAAGTTCCAAGATACGGTTGGCCCGGCGCAAATCCAATTGTCAGCACCCGCATTGTGGTTGTCGATAAATCAGCGATCGCATCCGCGATAGACCGCCCCGCCAACTCTGACGCTTCAGCCAGCTGCGGAGCGCGATCCGTTCCAAACAGCGTAGGCACACGCCAAAGCGTTCGACCAGATGGCAAGGGTGCGGACAGCCAGTCTTGGCTCGTGATCAAACCCTGCAACCGTTCAACGATTGGTTCAGGCCGGAACCTAGACAAATCGATCCTTAGGAATGTTGAGACAAGGGTGGAATTGCTTTCCTCGACTTCAGGCCACTCCAACGCAACCACGGCCGCACGAAAAGCAATTGCCGCACGATTGCCAGGTTCAGACAACTCAGCTGAGAAGGTTACAATTATGCCCGCCAGCCCCACAGTTTTGATCTGTGGCCATGTCTTCGAAGGGTCGGCGTGTTCGGTCATTGCGCGCCTTTTCATTCATTTAATACCGTCAGACTAGGGCGAGGTGCTGTGGGCCGCAAGCAAGGCTTGGTCAATCTCACCTAACCAGTTTAGAAACGTTTCAAACAGAGGGATTTTATTATGGCCAATCCACTTTTTGACAAACTGTTTGCTCCTCATATCGGATCAGCTGCACCGTTTCTGTTTCTGCCAAACGGTAAGCGCATCAGTTACGGTGATTTTCTGACCAAAGCCGCACAGTTTGCAAACGTCATTCGTGCCGCAGGACTGGAAGCTGGTGATCGTTTGGCTGTCCAGATCGAAAAGTCACCTGAGGCATTGGCAGTCTACGCGGCTTGCGCCATCACTGGCGTTATATTTTTACCTTTGAACACAGCCTACGCCCCTGCAGAAGTGTCCTACTTCCTGTCAGATAGCGGTGCGCGATTGTTCCTGTGTGATCCTGAAAAATACGATGCATTGACCCCAACTGCACAAACTTCTGGTGCCAGCATTATGACCTTGGGATCAATCGGTGACGGCAGTTTTGCGGACGCTGCCAAGACCATGCCAGCACAGTTTAAAGTCGCACAACGAAGCGAAGATGACCTTGCGGCTTTCCTATATACGTCTGGCACAACAGGTAGATCCAAAGGTGCAATGTTAAGCCAAGCGAACCTCTTGTCCAACGCGAACACTTTGACCCAGCTTTGGCAATTTAGCGAACGCGATACGTTACTTCACGCGCTTCCTATTTTTCACACACACGGTTTGTTTGTTGCCACGAATGTCACATTGTTGGCTGGTGGCGCGATGATGTTTCTGCCAAAATTTGATGTAGACCAAGTGATCTCAGACATGACCAGATGTACGGCGATGATGGGCGTTCCAACATTTTACACGCGGCTGCTGGAACATCCCGAATTTGATGCGGACCTAACACAACACATACGATTGTTCATCTCTGGATCCGCCCCCATGCTCTCTGAAACCCACACGCTTTTTGAGGCGCGCACTGGGCATAAGGTGCTTGAACGCTACGGAATGACCGAAACCAACATGAACACTTCTAATCCGTATGAAGGTGAGCGACGGGCGGGCAGCGTAGGCTTTCCCTTACCAGGCGTTGAGCTGAGGATCACCGATCCAGATAATGGCCTACCTGTCCCGCAGGGTGAGATCGGAGTGATTGAGGTACGTGGGGCCAACGTGTTCAAAGGCTACTGGAATATGCCTGAAAAAACGGCAGCAGAATTGCGCCCTGACGGGTTCTTTATCACTGGTGATTTGGCGCAAATGGACAGGGACGGGTACGTCACAATCGTTGGGCGTGGTAAGGATTTGATTATCTCAGGCGGTTTCAATATTTACCCGAAAGAGATCGAGATGATTTTGGATGACCAGACTGGCGTGCTTGAAAGTGCGGTCATTTCAGTACCGCATATCGACATGGGAGAAGCAGCGCTGGCCATTCTTGTGCGCAAAGGTGACGGCCCTGACGTGGAAAACATTAAGTCACTGATGCAACGCGATGTGGCACGTTTCAAACATCCTCGTGATTACATTATTGTTGACGAATTACCGCGAAACACGATGGGGAAAGTGCAAAAAAACACCATGCGTGACACCTATGCCGATTGGTTCGCATCAAGCGTTAGGACGAAGCCATTGATCCTCAAATGACACCTTACTGACGCCTGCCAACTCGGTGAGTCTGTGTAGCTCCATCTCAAACGCTATCGCACGTGCGGGCATCCACTGCACACCTTTTTCTGGCCACAACGCTTTAACGTGCAGGGTGTCGCGGTCGCGAAACGCTTTCATATCCACGCGGCCCACCAAACGATCACGTTCTAACAACGGGAATACATAGTAGCCATATTTCCGCTTCGGTTCAGGCACGAACATCTCAACAGTATATTCAAAACCAAACAGACGTGCCGCGCGTTTTCGATCACGTAACGCGGGGTCAAACGGACTAAGCACACGCAACCTGCTTGTTGGTGCAGCATTTATGGCGGGTTCGTCAGGCAATGTTGGCCGCGCAAAAGCTGGCTTCAAAACGCCATCTGCACCTTCAATTTGAACTTGCATAATCTCACCGCGCGCCAATGCATCTATGCACCAAGCCTTCGCTTCTGCAGTTGAGACATGCGCCCAGAAGGCAGCAATTTCAGTATGCGTCGCGAATCCCAACCGATCCAAAGCGCCGTTGCAGCACCACTCAATCGTTTCTTCCGTATCGGGTGCGTTTGAAGGAGCATGAATGTGCTGTTCGAGCACCCGTTCGGTCAGGTCATACTGTTTTTGAAATCCCTCACGACCCACAACACACAAAGCACCAGTGCGCCACAAATATTCAAGTGCGGTTTTTGAGGGATGCCAGTCCCACCATCCGCCTGATTCACGTTTTTCGTCTTTGCCCACTTTGGACGAGGACAGCGGCCCCTGTTCACGGATCTGGTCCAAAACGGCTTGAAGCTGCCCCTCAAACCCAACACGGCGCCAATTTTTCCACTGCTTTTGCAATTTTAAGGCGTCGCGATCACGACGCATTTGCCAATAGGGATAAAACTCCATCGGAATGACTGCTGCATCGTGGGTCCAGTGTTCGAACAATCCACGGTCTTTTTCGTACAATGCCTTCAAAGACTTAGGGAGATACCGCGCCTTTCGAGTGAACAAGATCAGATCATGCGCCCGTGCAACCGTGTTAATGCTGTCCAACTGAACAAACCCAAGACTGCGGATCACCTCTAGTATGTCATCAGGTGCTGCGCCGCCTTGGGGGGTATCCATAAGCAAATGGCGGTCCATAAAGACACGTCTGGCTGCGCGGTTTTCAAGTTTGAATTCAGTCAATTCAAACCCGACGGTCGCGGCGCAAAGTATCGCCATAACTAATTGTCGGGGTCAACGTTTTATGAATTGGCGCGTCATCTGTGTCTTCCGCATTGCGATCAAGAATGATCTGCGCAGCCGCACGTCCAATTTCAAGGCGACAGGCATCCATCGTTGCCAATTTACGCGGCAGGCCTTGCAATAATTCGACATCATTAAAACCCGCAAGCCCGATCTGGCCCGGGATATCAATCCCCTGATCCAACAAGTGAAGCAGACCACCCGCACCAATCATATCGTTCGAGTAATACAAAAAATCCAAGTCAGGATTGCGATCAAGCATCGCTTGGGTCATCTCACGCCCCTTCGCCAATGCAGAACCACCTGAATAAAAATCGCGTTCTTCAATCTCGATCCCAGCCTTTGCAAGTCCCTCAGTGAAACCCTCAAAACGCTTCCGCGCACGGTGATCCAATGGCATTTTGGTCCCCATGAACCCTATGTGTTCATAGCCCTGCTTTTGAATTGCCTTCGCCATTTCCATGCCAGCGCGTCGGTGGGATATCCCAACCATTGAATCGACCGGACGACCATCGGTGTCCATAATTTCAACAACCGGAATACCCGCGTTGCGCATCATCGCACGTGTTGCATCGGTATGCTCCAGCCCCGCCATGATCACACCAGATGGGCGCCACGAAAGCATCTCGTACAAGACCTGTTCTTCTTTTTCAGGCATGTAGTTTGTCACGCCAACGACCGGCTGCAACGGCGTATCTTCGAAAACTTGGTTTATCCCGGTCAGAACTTCTGGGAAGACCATATTGGAAAGCGAAGGGATCATAACTGCAACGAGATTCACACGTTGCGACGCCAAGGATCCCGCAATCTGGTTAGGAACATAGCCTAGCTCTTTTGCAGCGGCCAATACGCGTTTACGAGTCGCATCGCTGACATCACCACGCTTGCGAAGCACACGACTGACCGTCATTTCAGAAACACCCGATGCCTCAGAGACATCGCGTAAGGTGAGTGGGCGCTTATTTGGTGTGTTCACTGCATATTCCTGAAACTGTTGGGTCATTGGTAACGTAATCAGACTACAAGTATCAAGTTCGCTGAATACGGCATGACAATCTCGCGATGGTGTACTAAAACATGCGGTTAGTGGCTCCGTGGCTCAACTGGACAGAGCAGCCCCCTCCTAAGGGGCAGGTTATTGGTTCGAATCCAATCGGGGTCACCA
>CAJJBH010000025.1 GCA_905182355.1 uncultured Paracoccaceae bacterium
AAGTCTGCTGGTGGATCATCTGGCGGTGCGGCTGCCGCTTTGGCTACGGGAATGCTAAGCGTCGCGGACGGGTCAGATATGATGGGGTCACTGCGTAACCCAGCTGCATGGAACAACGTCTACGGGATGCGTCCGACGTTTGGGTTGGTTCCGTCAGAACCCAAAGGGGATACGTTCCTTCATCACCTTGCGACGAACGGCCCGATGGCACGTGATCCTTTCGATTTGGCTGCACTGCTTGATACAATGGCGGGCAGTGACCCACGCCAACCAATGGGGGTTGATCAACCTTTTGCATTGCCAAGGATCAACTATGAATTGGCAGAGACATATGTTGGCTGGCTGGGTGATTGGTGCGGCTCATTCCAATATGAGGCCGGCATCGATGATCTTTCGCAAATTGCACTGACGCAGATGTCAGGTCTTGGATGGGACGTATCCGTAGTTTCCGCGCCGTTCTCTGCCGCTGCGATATGGGACAGCTGGATAACGCTGCGCAGTTTTTCCGTTGGCTCTGGAATGGTGGAACTTTATAATGACCCAAGCAAAAGGGCCCAATTGAAACCTGCTGCGATTTACGAAATCGAGCGTGGCCTAGCGTTGTCAGCTTTTGATGTTCATAAAGCCAGCGTTACGCGCTCTGACTGGTTTGCAAAAGCTGCGACCCTTTTCGAAACATACGATATTCTGGTCCTACCGTCTGCGCAGGTTTGGCCATTTGATATCAATCTCGTGAACCCTGCATCAATCAATGACCAAAAGATGGATACATACCATCGCTGGATGGAAGTCGTAATTGCGCCTGGCCTTTTGGGCCTTCCTGTTGTGAATATCCCGATTGGGTTTGGCGGACCAATGGACCTACCTATGGGGCTACAACTGATCGGCAAGCGTGGCGCTGATGCGAAGTTGTTGCAAATGGCTAAGGTGTGGCATGAGGCCACGAAGTGGCCGCAGCGTCGACCGCCTTTGATCTAATCAGCATTAGGTTCGCGGCCGTGTTTCGTCAGACGCTTACGTAAAGACATGGTCACAGGGCTGCCCAACTCCAACGCAAAGACATAGGCGTGGGTTAGGTAAAAGCAGGCTGCATCGATGTCTGCTGTCTCATCTGCTGCTTGGGTGTACAGACCAATCAGTGCCCCAATATCGCAGGCATCATGCGCGGCCAAAATTTGAGCATCCAGCGATTTCATTCAGCGGCCATTTTTGCGTCCCTGTGGCGCTGAACGCGCGCGGCTACCCACTTGTGGAAAAGATGCGTGGGGCTGTCCATAGCTGGGGAAAAGCGTCCTCCGTCGAAGTGTGGAGCGTGCCGTCCGCGTTGCATCCCTTCAACAACAAAGATGTCTTCCGCAAATACCGCTTTCCATTGTTCAGTGTTCTGGGCGCGCAAATCGGCGTCGGTGTCGGGTTGTGCATAATAAAGGTGAATATTCTCGATAGTTTTTTCAGGACCTTGAGGCACCAAGATGATTGCGAAGGTATGATCACGGTGAACACCCATCAAAACATTGGGGAAGGCCGTGATGTATTCGGCTGCGGTATCCCATTTGTGTGAAACGCCTTCAAAGTCAGGAAAGGTCTTTCCTTCAGGGCCTTTCAGCTGGCGGTAAACCAACGTGCCCTGACCCGAATAGCAATCAGGTTCTTCGATATGATAGTGGTCTTCAAGTCGCGAATAGCTGTTGAGGCCCGGATGGACCCAAGGCAAGTGATAGCTTTCACAGTAGTTTTCAACGGCAAGTTTCCAGTTGCAATTCAACGCCAGTTGGAAGCGACTGTCTTCGCCTCCGTGAAACAAAGGTTTGTCAAATTCGGCCCATCGCGCCAACAGTTCGGCGTTTGCATCAACAAATTCGGGGGCGTCACCTGAAATGTTGATCCAGACCACATCCATCCAAATATGACTGCGGATTTCTATTAACCCAAGCATGGCACGATCAATTCCTTCGTGCGTGTTGTGACCTGGACCACCAACATGAGGTGTGCTGACCAAACGCCCCTCGGTGGAATAACACCAACTGTGATAGGGGCAGCGAATGGCCCCTTCAATTTTTCGTGGTTCATCAACCAAAATCATACCACGGTGACGGCAGGTATTTTGAAAAATGCGAACTGAACCAGTTTTGTCCCGCAACATGAGCAGTGGAATATTCAGAAACGTTATTGGAACAGCATCGCCAATCTCTGGCACATCTGCAGTGACGCCCAAGCCGGACCATCCAGAAAATAAGACCGCATGTTTCTCTTCTTCGAAGACATTTGGGTCAATATAGTGGGCGTTAGGGAGCCCATTTGCTTCGCCAATTGGTCGGTGGACAGCTTCGATATCGGTCACGTGTTCCATCACGTTGCTCCCTAAGTGTGATTTTTAAATCATATTGGGTGCAGGGTGCACTGCTTGTGCAACAGCGACTCAACTTTTCTACGGGCGACACGTCACACTTTTTGAACTAGCGAAAGGGACCGTCTGGTTGAAGGAGGCGGCGATGAAACGGGCTGATATCTGCGATGTCACAATAGCCAGACATTGCGGATGTTTCACGCGCTTTGGAAAAATCATGCCCCAAATGTTCATAAACAAGACTGGTTGCGCGATCACCTGTTGTGGTTTCACGCACAGTTCGTGTGACGTAGCCAACCCAAAAGTTATTTTCGAAGGATGCTACCCTATGTAGGTAGTTGAAAGATGAAGTCATAGAATTGCGGCGCGAGATAAGCGCGGCTACGCCCTCTTCCTGCTGAAGGACCAAACCACGAAATTCGCGTGATTGATGGTTGATAGGAAGACCTTGGTCTTTCATGGCCGCCTTGGCTTCGTAACCGCGAATGAATGTATTTGAATTTTCGCGTTTGACAAAAACTAGACCAATAACAAATTTGTTGCCCTCCAAAAAACTGCGCCGTGAAAAGCGGTAAAATCCACTTGGAAATTTATCTTCTGACAGGTTCCGTGTCCCAGTCCCCAAGAAATCAGCTAAAAATCCACTGGATATCGGGTCGGGGACGGATTGCATTTGGTCGACGGATTCTAAAAGTACGCGCGCGTCGACCTCAAAGAAAAAACAAATACGTGCAAGAACATCGGGACGGGGAAAGCTTTCGCTAGAGAGGTATCTATTGAACTGGGTGCGATTGATTCCAAGTTGACGTGATAGCTCTGAAATAGATGTATAGCCTTTTGCCAAGCTGCGTAGATTAGACCCAAACATGCTGCGCAACTCAGCGGGTTTCTTGAGTTCTTTACTCATTTTGACCTCTTAGGTAAAATTTGACCTCACCAAATGAGATCGATTTGCGCTAAAGGGGCACCTGCCTACAGAGCCGACGCAATTTGGCGTCGCTATCGATACTCAATAGCGTCACATAGTACTTCTTTGGACACAAAATTCAATCTTAAGTTGCAGGAATAGTCATATGCATGTGCCTAGAAATTACGTCTGATAATCCTGACAGGAGGACAATCGAAAAATGATAGGTGTAATTCTCTGGAGTGACGTGCAAATGCGCAAAGCAGTTGTCTGGTGTGAAGATCAGGGTGATCTAGCGTTCCTGTGTGAGGACACGCCGTTTGAACACCTTAAAGGCCTTTCCGCCGGTGATTTGATAGAATTTGACGTGAAAATTGATGGAAATTTGCGTCGCGTGGACAAACCAATATTGCTGAAGGGTTACGAGGCAGGCGATGTCGCGGCCAACCTAATAAATTCAGCACATGCGACCAGCACGCCAACGGGAAAAATATTAACTTTCCCAAGCCCGAAACCGATCAATGCAGTATCGGGCCTTCCCTCGGAAAGAGCGATGTAACCGTTTTTTATCAGTCGCCGCGTGACAGCGCTGCGACACCTGTTCTCGCAACATCTATCAAACCCAAGGGCCGCATAAGATCGGCAAAAGCATCAATTTTTGCTGGTGCACCGGTGATTTCGAAAACAAAGGTCTCAAGGGTGCTATCCACGACATTCGCGCGGAAAATATTGGCTAAACGCAGTGCTTCGACCCGCTTTTCGCCGGCCCCGACAACTTTGAACATGGCCAGTTCACGTTCGACTGAAGGCCCTTCGACCGTTAAGTCGTGAACTTCGTGGACTGTAACGATGCGGCCCAACTGTGCTTTTATCTGTTCTATAACTTGAGGCGTGCCAGTTGTAACAATCGTGATCCGTGAGAGGTGGCCCTGATGGTCTACTTCTGCAACCGTCAAGCTTTCGATGTTGTACCCACGACCTGCAAACAAGCCGATAACCCGCGCAAGGACGCCGGGTTCGTTTTCTACCATCACGGCCAAAGTATGACGTTCAATGACATCAGAAAATGTTGGTCGAAGGTTGTAAGCAGATTTGGCTGTATCGCCTTTTTTCAATTTTAGGGCAGACATTTAAGTTCCATTCATCAAACTAATTGGGCTGATATGTGCCTTTGAAACGGGCATCATAGCCATGAAAGGTTGGGGGTTTAGGTGGCGTTTCAGCCACCTAAACGTTTAGACCATCACTGATCCCTTAGCGTCGATGACCCCTTGGGTTTCAGCGTCACCCAACAACATTTCATTGTGGGCTTTGCCTGATGGTATCATCGGAAAGCAATTTTCATGTTTCTCGACCAAGCAATCGAACACGACAGGACCGTCATAATTTATCATTTCCATGATCGCATCATCCAGATCATCTGGATCAGAACACTGGATACCTTTGGCACCAAACGCTTCGGCCAATTTCACAAAGTCTGGCAAAGATTCTGACCAACTGGAGGAATACCGTTCACCGTGTAGCAGTTCCTGCCACTGACGAACCATCCCAAGACGCTCATTGTTCAGGATGAATTGCTTGACGGGCAAGTTATATTGCATCGCTGTTCCCAGCTCTTGCATATTCATCAACCAACTTGCCTCACCTGCAACGTTAATAACCAAAGATTCTGGGTGACCCATCTGCGCGCCAATCGAAGCAGGAAAGCCATAGCCCATCGTTCCCAAACCACCAGATGTCATCCACCGATTAGGATCCTCGAAATTCAGGTATTGCGCCGCCCACATTTGGTGCTGGCCAACTTCGGTGGTGATGTAGCGGTCGTGGTCTTTGGTCAAAGCTTCAAGACGAGACAAGGCGTATTGTGGTTTAATAATTTTACCCTGCTGTTTGAATTTAAGGCAATCAACAGCCTGCCATTCTTTAATCTGGCCCCACCATTTTCCAACAGCTTCGCTGTTGGTCTTGCGCCCACGGGATTTCCAAACCTTCAACAGGTCTTCCAAAACGTGACCAACATCACCGACAATCGGGATATCAATGCGGATAACTTTGTTGATTGAAGATGGATCGATGTCGATATGAGCCTTTGTCGATTTCGGGCTGAATTCGCTGATAAGGCCTGTGATGCGATCATCAAAGCGGGCACCAATGTTGATCATTAGATCGCAACCGTGCATCGCCATGTTGGCTTCATACAAGCCATGCATCCCCAACATCCCCAGCCATTTATCGCCGGAGGCTGGATAAGCACCAAGGCCCATCAACGTTGACGTGATTGGAAAACCGGTTGCCCCAACCAATTCGCGCAGCAATTGGCTGGCACCTGGTCCAGAATTAATAACCCCGCCGCCCGTATAGAAAAGCGGGCGCTTGGCATTTTCTATGGCAGCAACCAGTTCTGTGATCTCTTGCATGTCGCCTTTAACTTTGGGCTGATAATGTGAGGTCGACGGTTTAGGCGCGTCATAGCTGCCTTGAGCGAATTGGACGTCCTTAGGGATATCCACCAAAACAGGGCCGGGGCGACCACTGGTCGCAACGTGGAATGCCTCATGCAGAACACCAGCCAATGCATCGGTGTCTTTAACCAGCCAATTGTGTTTGGTGCAGGGGCGGGTGATGCCGACTGTATCAGCTTCTTGGAATGCGTCGGAACCAATCATAAATGTTGGAACTTGTCCGGTTAATACGATGATCGGGATGCTGTCCAATAATGCGTCGGTCAAGCCTGTAACTGCGTTGGTGGCACCAGGGCCCGAAGTTACAAGGCATACGCCAGGTTTACCGGTTGAGCGGGCATAGCCTTCGGCAGCATGTACTGCGCCTTGCTCATGACGTACCAAAATGTGTTTAATGTGATTTTGCTGAAAAATCTCGTCGTAAATCGGTAGGACAGCACCACCAGGGTATCCAAATACTGTGTCCACACCCTGATCAATAAGGGCTTGAACAACCATCTTCGCTCCGGTCATTTGGCGTGTCATTTGTCTGGCTCCGTCTTAAAATGTAATTTTCCATTTGCGCAAAAAAAAGCCCCCGTTCTGGCGGGGGCGCATGGGTACCATTATGGCGTTCCGTTACCGGACCATGCGCTGATTTCCTAGAATGACGACGACGTTGGTCATACCCTTTGGGCCTCTCGTTTGCTTAGCCATACACTATGGGCCTGTTTCGGGAGCGTCAACCACCAGTCAGAGGAAAAAGTGTCGCAGGAACGTTGATTATAGACATTTTATTGCGCAATCTTAATATTTCTCGGAACTTATAGAAATATAAGTGCCGATTCCTTTCAGATAGTATGATTCTTGCTGCGACGAGATGAGTTGTTGCTGCTGCATGTTGGTGCACTTCTAAAACCGTTTCAGGAGGCTGACCTTAAAGAACAGTTCCTGTGCCTTGAAGTACCCCATGTTCCATGGCGTATCTCGTCAATCCAGCGGTCGAGGAAATACCAAGCTTGCGTTTGATATTCTTGCGATGGGTTTCCACTGTGCGAACAGAAATCTCCAACTCTATTGCGACGTCTTTGTTTGAATCGCCTTGGGCCAGTTGCAAAAGAACTGTCTGCTCTCGGCTTGTAAGGGCCTCACGCGCGTCATTAGCCTTAGGTTCCAGCGATCCCGCAGCACCTGTGCAAAGGTATTTTTCACCGCGCATAACCGCATCAATTGCCAGTTTGATTTCTTCTGTGGGAACATCTTTCAACACATAGCCCATTGCGCCGTGCGCAAGCGCCGAAGAAATGTATTCAGGGCTGTCATGCATCGTCAGCACTAAAACCCGCGTGCCCGGACGTCTTTCGATGACCATTTCAGTGGCTGTTAACCCACCCATTTCAGGCATGTTGAGATCCATCAGAATAACGTCTGGGTTCAATTCTTCAAGTTGGTCAACAACAGCCCGCCCATTGTTCAGAACGCCAACAATTTTAAGTTCGTCAAAACTTTCGAGAACAGATTGAATGCCTTGCGCGACCATGGGGTGATCATCAACAATTAGGACGCGGATTGGTTGGTTCATACTTTTGCTCTGTTGTTTGAATGCACTTTGGTTTCAGGTGAAAGCAGCCGGGTCAAGGGCACGGTCGCTTCGATGACAGTACCTTTGCTCTGGCCGCGCGGTGACCTTATACGCAATTCACCATCCAATTGTTCGACGCGTTCTTGCATATTACGCAATCCAATGCCGACGCCGCGATTATGTTGGGATTGGTCGACGCCGCAGCCATTGTCCTTAATTTTGAGGGTCGCGCCTTTGTTGTGCCCGCGCAAATCCACAGTAACGTGCGTCGCACCAGCGTGGCGTTCGATATTGGTCAAGGCCTCTTGGGCAATGCGGTAAAGTGCGATCTTGGCATTTTGATCCAGACGGTTGCGAAAAACGACAGTTTCAAATTCGGTCTCGATGCAAGTGCGTTTTTCGAATTCTTCGACCAAAGTTTTGAGGGCAGGACCTAGACCCAAGTCGTCCAGAACACCTGGGCGCAGATCGCGACTGATCCTGCGTACTTCGGTGATCGCGATCCCCAAATTATCGATGCCCTGTTCCAAAGAGCTACTTGCGTCTGGTGTGCCCAACAGCATGCGCCGTCGCGCACTGTCTAAGGCAAAGCGAACGCCAACAAGCATCTGGCTGATCCCATCGTGTAGTTCCCGCGCCACACGTCCGCGTTCTTCTTCTTGGGCGTCAAATACGCGTTGAGTCAGTATTTTCAGCTTTGCGTCAGCCAAGCGGCGTTCGCGAAAGTTGATAACCATGCCGGAGCCAAAGACCATTACAAGTGCTGCAAGCGTGATAACAGAGATATACCCAAATGTACTTCTAACGCGTGCCTCGACATCTGCACGTGCGGCAGCAACAGATGACAAAACATCATCGATAAACACACCTGTTCCAACCGCCCATCGCCAAGATGGGAACGATGTCACATAAGTAATCATTTGCGCGTCTTTGCCCGTAGATGGCTTAGGCCAGACATGGGCCATGTATCCGTCGCCTTGGCGTGCAATGCGGATTAAATCATCAACAACAGCGACACCTTCGCTGTTTGTCTCACCTGACCAATTGCGATTGATCCGGTCTGTTTGTCTAGGGCTGACCAAATTGGTGCCGTCATAGTCGTAAACAAAAAAGAAACCATCAGCGCCGTAAATCATTGCCGACAAAATTTGACTTACTTCTTTTTTAGCCTCTGCATCATCAGGTGCTGCGTTGCCATAGATAAAGTAAAAGCCATTGCGGGCTTGGGTCACGTAATTGCGCAATTCGTCTTTTTTCGCGGCGAGCAATTGAGTTTCAAGGGCTTTGATTTCGCGCTCTGCTAATGCACGGGCCTGGACTGAAACCAACGCTGCAATTGCAGCCACTGCAAGTATCAAAGGGATAGCGGCAACCAAGGACAATTTCTGCCCGTAGCTAAGTCTTAGGAAAGAAAACATCCGGCTCATGATTGAATCGATACGCGGGAATCATACCGAATCAAAGAGGGGAATCACGTTTTGTGATAGGGCTGCAAAGCTACCGCCGAATTTCCAACGATAGTGTTAAGGCCCATGTAAGTGCAATGTTTGCGCAATTGGATCCTCAAAAAATACGGGCCGTACGCAGTAATAGGTATTTCAAATCCTAGCGGTGCCGCTAATGTGAGCAAACTTAAAATACCGTCTGCACGAAATTTGAATGGGCAGACATCATATCTGGGAGGATAACTTTATGGATCGTCGTTCATTTTTGAAGACATCTGCAATTGGCGGCACAGCTGCTGCTGCATCTACATTGGCTGCACCTGCGTACGCGACAGGTAAGCGCACTTTGACAATGGTTACATCATGGCCACGCGGTTTTGCGGTTCTTGATGATGCTGCTTCATATCTTGAAAAGTTCACTAGCGAAATGTCTGATGGCAACTTGACCATCGACAAAAAAGCTCCGGGTGAGCTGGTTGGCGCACTTGAAGTATTTGATGCTGTGTCTTCGGGCCAAGCGGATATGTACCACTCTGCTGATTACTATTACATCGGCCAGCACCCAGCCTATGCTTACTTTACTGCTGTTCCATTCGGCGGCACGGCCCAAGAAGTTATCAACTGGTACGAGCACGGTGGCGGTCAACAACTGCACGATGAGCTTGGCGAAATCTTTAACCTCAAAGGTTTGTTGTCCGGTAACTCTGGCTCACAGTCTGGTGGTTGGTTCCGTAACGAAATCAACTCAGCTGCTGACTTCAACGGCTTGAAATTCCGTATGCCAGGTTTGGGCGGTAAAGTTTTGGGTAAATTGGGCGCATCTGTCCAAAACATTCCAGGCGGCGAACTGTATCAAGCGCTGTCTTCCGGTGCTTTGGACGGCCTAGAGTGGGTTGGCCCAATGGCCGACGAACGCGCTGGTTTCCAAGAAGTTGCAAAAGTTTACTATACAGCTGGTTTCCACGAGCCAGGTTCCGCGTTGGCATCTTCCGTCAACTTGGACGTTTGGAACGACCTAACACCAGCACATCAAGCAATCTTGCAAGGTGCGTCACGTGCAACAACACACGTCCAATTGGCGGAGACATTGGCAAACAACGGTGCAGCATTGGCACGCCTACAAGCGCAGGGTGTTAAAACGTTGCAGTTCTCTGACGATGTTTGGGACGCATTTGGTGCGGCTTCTAAAGAAGTTATGGATGAAAACATGGACGACGAATTGTTCGCAAAAACCCGTGCGTCATTTGAAGCATCCATGGCGTCTTCTTCTTCTTGGATCGACAAATCAGATGGCTACTACGTGCAGCAACGCAACCGCGTTCTGGGCAACTAAGCCTACTGTTTATGATATCAAAAAGGCCCCTGATATCAGGGGCCTTTTTGGCAGTTGATGAATTTATAGGCCAGCACAGCCTTTAAATGTTGCGAACCGCATTTGCGGATTTTAGGGGGGCATAATGGCTGATGACATAGTTTGTAGTGGATTTTTCCGCGCGGCGACGGATGCGAAGGGCGACATCAGTTGTTTGGACCAATTCCAGTCCAGTGGAGTTTTGCAGTTCATCTCCGGTAATTTTCTGGAAGCGATTTATAATATACCTGTTGCGCTGATCAATGCGCCCATGTGGCTAGATTGGCTGTCTTGGAACAACACAACCGAAGATAAACAATCGTTGATGCGATTTGTTTATTACGGTGGATCCATCGAATTTTTCTTCATTCTAGCGACGCTCGTTGTTGGCCTTACTGTCGCGGGTATGTTGCGAAATGAAATTATGTGGGGCGTCGTTCGTGTCCTTGAGGGGTTTGCGAACACTGTTGGTCGCTTCTTTGCGTGGGCCGGTCTTTTGATGGTCTTGCAACAGATCATGATTGTATTCTTACAACGTATTTTTACCCGACCCGACATTTCCATCGGCTTTGGCATTCCGCTACAGTTTGACATCAGTTGGTTCGCCGAAGAACTTAAACTTTACAATGCTTTAGTGGTTTGCCTTTGCGTAACATACGCCTTTGTTCAGGGCAGCCACGTGCGGGTTGATTTGGTCTATTCGGCCGTCAAATTTCGCACCAAGAAAGTCATAGATATGTTTGGTGCGCTAATCTTTATGATCCCATCTGCCGTGTTAACTTGGATGTATGGTTGGTATTTCTTATGGCGCCATCTGATTGTGCCAAATCCATCGGCATCGAACTCATTGGACCGTTTGTTGAACAAAGCCCGCGCCTTGCGCTGGAACGTGGAAACCATCGGCTTTAGCCCAAATGGGTTTACAGGCTACTTTCTATTCAAAATCTTGCTGGTGACTTTCACCGCGTTGGTTTTCATCCATGCAATCGCATTTTTCTACCGCTCGTACCTTGAGTGGATCGAAGGCGAAGCAAGCGAAAATAAATACCTCGACAAGGATACCTTGGGTGAAGGTGAAGAAGCCTATGAGGGGACACACTGATGTTATTTGGACTTGATGGCGTAGAAATTGGCCTGATCATCGTCTTTGTCACCCTGTTTGGTGGCATTCTTTCCGGCTTTCCAGTGGCGTTTGCCATCGGCGGTGCTGGTATCATTTCCTTTGGTATTATCGCGTCCTTGGACAGTGCGGGTCTGTTGATTCACCAAGCGATTGATATCGACAGTCAGATGTATCAGGATTTGATCGCATCAGGTGTCGGGGCGGACAAAATCAGTATTTTTCGTAATCCTGATTTGCCGCGTATTGCTGAATCGCTCTTTCCCAAAGGTTGGGAAGTCGCGATGGACCGAAACGTGTCCTTTATCGTGAACCGCATGAACGAACGTGTGCTTGCAGGACAATCTATCGAGACACTTCTTGCTGTTTTGATGTTTGTTTTGATGGGCATCACTCTTGAGCGTTCCAAGATTGCGAACGATTTGCTGACCACAATGGCCCGTGTCTTTGGCCCGTTGCCTGGTGGTTTGGCTGTGTCGGTTGTTGTTGTTGGTGCCTTCCTTGCCGCGTCTACTGGCATCGTGGGGGCGACGGTTGTGACGATGGGGCTGCTGGCATTGCCGACAATGTTGCGCAATGGATATAGCCCAGAGATCGCAACCGGGGTTATTGCGGCGTCTGGTACTTTAGGGCAAATCATTCCGCCTTCAATCGTGATCGTTTTACTAGGCACTTTGGCGGGAGATTTGTATTCCTCAGCCCAAGAGGCCCGCGCGATTTCAGTTGGCTGTACCGATGCCCTTAGCTACCTTGGGGAACCTGCGGTTCTGTCTGTGGGGACCTTGTTCCAAGCGGCTCTAGTTCCGGGTATTTTACTTGCGGTTCTTTATGCGCTGTATGCTTTTGGCTATGCCCTACTGAATCCTGATAAGGCTCCTGCCGTTCAGATGGGAACAACAAGTTCCGAACCTGTCACACGCAACGAAGCGATGACCTTTTTCCTTTTCGTACCAATGGCATTGATCGTTGGTACTGTCCTACTCGGCAATTTGGGGATTATAGGCGGTCAAAGCACTGTGATTTCATCTTTTTCAGATATTGGGGAAAGCGCGTCTTTGCGTACCAATGTGTCTGAAGCTTGTAAGGTTGCGATGATTGAATTGCATGGTCTTCCGGCATGGGATGCGGCGATAGCACAGCAAGTTACAATTGAAGCGGCTGGCGGCGTCGTACAATCAGAACGATTGAGCGAAGAAGCCTTCGCAGTTGCACAGCAAGCCAAGATTGATGCGGCGGCACCCATTGGGACTGGCACGGCAATCTTACTGCTATTGTTCAGCCTTGTGATGGTCATTGGCCGCGGGGTCTCCCCATCATCGGATCAGCGCCCTCTTATCATCGGTGGTATTGGCGTGCTGGTGGCTTTGTTGGTGGACATCGTTATTTTGGGCCCATCCAACTCTCCCGGTTCTTACGTCGTGATCATGTTCCTGCCATTCGTTGCTGTAGCGTACGGCGTCGTTCACGCAAGTGCGATGTGTGCCAGAAACGAATTGATCCGCGTAGTGTTCCCGCCACTCATGTTGATTGTTGCCGTGCTTGGGTCGATCCTTGGTGGAATCACCAACCCGACACCGGCTGCTGCACTTGGTGCAGGGGGCGCGATCATGTTGGCTGCGTACCGCAAGCTGAAAGACACTGATCGCTCACCCAAGGTTATCATCTGGTCGACCCTTGCGATTGGGGTTTGCATCCTTGTGGGTATAAACTTTGACTTGCGGATCAATCAGGAAGACGTCGGCTTTGAAAGCTGGTTCGCGTTCTTCGTGGCCTATGGCGCGTATCTTTATGCGATGTTTGGTTTGCTGTTCTCGTGCTGGATCTTATTCACATCGGGTGTTTTAACACCGATTGTACGGGAAACGGCCAAAGTGACTTCGATGGTCTTTACTATTTTGATCGGGTCACAATTGCTGAACCTTGTTGTTATCAGTTTTGGCGGGGAACATTACATCCAACAGTTCCTCAAATCTTTTGATAACGAGATCACAGTCTTCTTGATTGTGATGTTGGTGTTGTTCGTTCTGGGTTTTGTGCTGGATTTTCTTGAGATTATTTACATCGTTATCCCAATCGTTGGTCCTGTCATCTATGGGGGCACATTCGATCCTAAATGGGTCACGATTATGATCGCGGTGAATTTACAGACCTCGTTCCTTACACCGCCGTTCGGATTTGCGCTGTTTTACCTTCGTGGGGTTGCGCCCAAGGAAGTGACAACGCGCCACATATACCGTGGCATCATCCCGTTCGTGTTGATCCAGGTTGGTGCATTGGGTTTGCTATGGTGCTTCCCAGTGGTGGTTACGTTCTTGCCGGACCTGATCCCGAATTGATCTAACTGACAGTGAATATACAAAAACAGCCACTCAATAATGGGCGGCCGTTTTTTTGTTATGAGCGCATGGTAATTAACGTGCGGATCGAACGTTGGGCAGTTTAATATTCGCAACTTGCTCCGAAATGGGGTCGGTCGACAAAGGGTGCGCTTCCGCAGAGAATGAAGAAGGATCTGGCACCTTTTGCCAGTTACCACCCACAAACACTTCTAAACCGGAAAAATTCGCTTTGTAGCCCATTTTCTGACTGCCAGGCACCCAATAACCTAAATAAACATAAGGCAGTTCAGCTTCTTGGGCGATGCGAATATGATCAAGTATCAAATAGGTTCCAAGGCTGTTTCGTTCATGATCGGGACTGAAAAACGAATATACCATACTGACCCCGTCACCCAATACATCCGTCAGGCTGACAGCAATCAGAGCGTCGTCTTCAGTGTATTCAATCACACGGCTGCGGATTGGTGTTTCTTCAATCATGGCCGAGAATTCAAAGACGTCCATATCCGCCATGCCGCCGTCAGCGTGCCGTGTGTCAAGATACGTGCGAAACAGTTCATATTGTGCTTCGGTTGCCCAAGGAGAGATAGCGCGCCGGTCAATATGCGTGTTGCGGCGGACTACCCGTTTTTGGCTTTTTGTGGGAGCAAACGCGCTGACATCAATTCGCGCAGACAGACAGGCAGAGCATTCAGCACAAGACGGTCGGTAAAGGACATTCTGTGACCGTCTAAAACCTTGTTGCGATAGACTGTCATTCAACTTTTGCGCGTTCTCTCCCTGCAGGGCTGTAAACAGCTTGCGCTCCATGCGCCCCTCTAAGTAGGGGCAGGGCTGCGGAGCCGTGACATAAAACTGCGGTGCTATGGGAAGAGTATGGCGCATTCAATTCCTCGAGGCTTCTTCGCAGTGTTGCCGAAGCAATCGGTAGGTGCAAGCCCTTGGTATACTTTTGATTAGCTGCGGGCTAGGCGGTTTAACATGACCGTTCCCAAGACGTGATCGGTTAAACTTTGGCCACGCAAGCTGGCACACATCAATATTATTGAAGCCGCTTGCAGCAAAAACATGCCGATGCTGATGGTGTAGCCAAATGTGTGAAGCGCGGCCTCGGTAAAATCTAACTTTGCACCGGAACTGTTGCGCAATTCAATCGAGGCAATGCGCATGCCCCAGGTTGCCGAATTGTTGGAGATTGTGATCGTGCGGTAGGCGAACCCAACGACCAACCACAGTAATGGCAAAAAGAAAATTCCAAGGAAGCCTGTGAAAGGCAGAACTACTAAACAAAGGCCTAAAACAAAAACTGCATCAAATATCCATGCCAGAAGCCGTTTTGCAGGTACGTTTGTGTAGGAGCTGGATTGGGTGATTGGGTCGGGAAGGTGGTTCATTGGGTCTCTCAATTGTGGCATATGACCCTCAGCCCCAAATTGAGGGGCTGAGAGGGGCTAAAACAACTTATGCGTTGTCGCCATCTTTGTCTGATGTACCAGCACGGTCGTCCATGAATTGGTCGAATTCGGCTTTGTCTTTGGCGTCGCGCAAACGGTCAAGGAAGGATTCAAAGTTATTTTGCTCCTCTTCCAGGTGGCGCAGCGTGTCGGCCTTGTATGCGTCAAAAGCAGTGTTTCCGGTTGGGCGCATGGCGCTCATGGTGTGGCGTGTCATTCCCGTTGTTGTACGACAAGATTTAGAAAACATGCGTTTGCTCCAGATCATGTAAAATAGAATTGCCAAACCGACAGGCCAAAGGAAAATGAAACCAAGAACCATAGCCGCGAACCACGCGCCTTTGCCTTTTTCATCAAGCCAGTTTTCAGCACGAGAGAACCAGCCGGTAGATTGCACAACTGGGGCCGTTGGTGTCAGGGTGTTCATTATATAGCCTTTCATCTGAGGTTAAATTTTTTGTGATAAGCACGATGTAAATGCGCTTTACATTACTCAAGATGGTTATTTGTTTTGATTGCACAAGTGAGGATGTAAATCTTTTTTACATTAACTTTATTTATGTTGTAAATTCAGTAAGTTGTCCGTCGAAAAAACTCACCATATCTGATGGTGAAGATGCAAATACGTGGTTCGGGGTTCCTGCAGCAGCCCAGATTTCGTCAAATTCAATGAGGCGTTGATCAACAAAAGCCTGTATGGGATTAAGGTGTCCAACAGGTGAGACACCCCCAATAGCAAACCCGGTTTGGGACCGTATAAGGGCTGCATCCGCTTTGCCTAATGGTTCACCAGCGACTTTGGCGGCTTTCACAGGGTCAACTTGATTTCCACCAGCGGTTACAAAAAGAATTACCTTATTGCTCACATCACCTTTGAAAATGATTGATTTGGCAATTTGATCGACTTCACAACCAACAGCCGCCGCTGCATCTGCTGCGGTACGCGCCAATTGGGTTTCTACAATGTTAATCAGTGCCCCTAACGCTTCAAGGGCGGCGCGGACGCGTTTCAAACTTTTGCTCATCCAAACAATGTGAAACTGAAACATACATCTTGCAAGAGCCATTGACGTGGGCGCGTTGTGACGCAAGATGACGTTATGAATTTTGAATCCAGATTGACCCGCTGTCCACGTGCCTTCAATATTGATCGTGGGCGCGAAACCGCCGCTATCGTGAAAGGTGTTTCTGCGCCAATAACGGACCTATTAACAGGTACGGCAGGTAGTAGCCCTTATCTTGCCACGCTGATTGCCAAAGAAGCAGAATGGATTGTACCAGCATTTGATGATCCTGAACTGGCGGTTGAGGCTGTGTTTTCCGAATGCTTGTCTACGCCACATGATGTTCTTGGGGCAAAGTTGCGTCAATCTAAACGTCGCATTGCTTTGCTTACTGGTCTTGCAGACCTTGGTGGGGCTTGGTCGTTGGAACAGGTGACAGGCACGCTTAGTCGATTTGCAGATACGGCTTGCACGGCTGCGATGCGGGCGGGGATTGCCCAACAAATCAAACGCCGAAAAATACTGGGTTTGGACGAGGATGATATCGCGACCGCTGGCGGTATGGTTGCGTTGGCAATGGGCAAGATGGGTGCGTACGAGTTGAATTACTCATCGGACATCGATTTGATTTGTCTGTTTGATGAAACCCGATTTGACCCTGCAGATTACGGCGAGGCCCGTATGGGTTTTGTACGGGCAACGCGCCACATGACCAGTCTGTTAAGCGATCTTACTGGCGAGGGTTATGTGTTTCGCACTGATCTGCGGCTGCGTCCTGATCCGTCTGTCACGCCTGTTTGCATCGCGATGGAAGCGGCAGAACGATATTATGAAAGCCTTGGCCGTACTTGGGAGCGTGCAGCATTCATCAAAGCGCGACCTTCGGCTGGGGATCTGGATGCGGGTGATAGGTTCCTGAAATCATTGGGTCCGTTTGTTTGGCGAAGGCATTTGGATTTTGCCGCAATCCAAGATGCGCACGATATGCGTTTGGCAATACGACAGCATAAGGGTCTTGGTGGTCCAATCACTTTGGCCGGCCATAATATGAAGCTGGGGCGCGGTGGCATTCGGGAAATCGAATTTTTCACACAGACCCGTCAATTGATCGCTGGCGGACGTGACCCCGAACTTCGGATGCGTGGAACCCGCGAAGGTTTGGCTGCTTTGGCAGGCAAGGGTTGGATCGAACCCGATTTGGCGCATATGTTATCAGATCACTACGTAGCGCACCGTACGGTGGAACACAGATTGCAAATGGTTCGGGATGCCCAAACCCATAACCTACCAAAATCCGAGAATGAATTCGACCGCCTTGCTGCGTTGATGGATATGGATCGCAGCGATCTAGAGGCTGATTTGCGTCGCCGTCTAAGCGAAGTTCATGAGGCAACAGAAGGATTTTTTGCACCAGACGCTGTGGCGCCAGCCGTGTCAGATGCCCTTGATCCTAAAATTACGGAACGGTGGCGCAGCTACCCCGCCCTTCGTTTCGAGCGGGGGGCTGCCATTTTTGAGCGGATTAAGCCTGCTATCCTTTCGCGTTTGGCTTTAGCATCCAAACCACAAGAAGCGTTGCTGGCGTTGGATGGGTTTTTGCAGGGATTGCCCGCAGGTGTTCAATTGTTTTCGCTTTTTGACGCAAATCCGCAATTGGTTGAGCTGTTGGTTGATATAGTCAGTACGTCACCTGCATTGGCCCAATACCTTTCGCGCAACGCATCGGTATTTGACGCGGTCATCGGTGGAGATTTCTTTCATGAATGGGAGGGACAGGCTGCGTTGCAAGTTGATCTCGTTGATCTTCTAAATACGGAAGATGACTATGAAGCCAAGCTTGATGCCACACGGCGATGGGCAAAAGAACTGCATTTTAGGATCGGGGTTCACCTTTTGCGTGGGCTTATAACAGCCAAAGAGGCAGGCATACAGTACTGCGATATTGCACGTGCGGTTTTAGGCGCGCTGTGGCCTGAGGTGGTAAAAGAGTTTGCAAGCCGCTATGGCCCACCGCCGGGCCGCGGTGCTGTTGTGTTAGGAATGGGATCGCTTGGGGCTGGGATGTTGAACGCAGGCTCAGACCTTGATGTGATCGTCATTTATGATCCTGATGGTATTGAGGCATCCGACGGAAATCGATCACTGGCAACGCGTCCGTATTATGCGCGCCTGACCCAAGCGATGATCACAGCCCTTACTGCGCCGATGGCGCAAGGGCGTTTGTATGAAGTAGATATGCGACTGCGCCCCTCAGGTAATCAAGGTCCGGTGGCGACAAGCTGGAACAGTTTTCAAGACTATCAGCGTAATAATGCATGGGTATGGGAGCATCTTGCGTTGACACGGGCAGAGGTGCTGGCAGGTTCATCTGACTTGGCCAAAGACGTTGAAGCGGTAAGGATCGAAATTCTGCAAAGTCCCCGCGATTCTAAGTCGGTATTGGCAGAGGTGGCTAAAATGAGGGCACGTATTGCGATCTCAAAGCCACCTGAAAGTATATGGGACCCCAAAATTGGTGGGGGCCGTATGCAAGATATCGAATTGTTCGCCCAAACTGGTGCCCTATTAGGTGGTGCTAACGCACGCGAAACTGAAAAGGGATTGCTGGCTTGTGTCGCGGTTGGCCTAATCGATGGCGCAGATAGGCAGGTTTTACAATCCAGCTATGACATGTGTTGGACGTTGCAATTGGCGTCGCGGTTGCTGTCGCAGGGCGTGTTGCGTCCAGCGGAGATCGGCGATGGGGCCATGAGTTTTATTTGTCGCGCAATGGGGTATGAAGATTTGATCACACTAGAAATGGCTCTGACAGAACACTTCCAAGCAGCCCAAACCGTGATCGATAAGGTTGTTGGAACTGGCGAAGTAGGGGAGAGCTAATGAGAAAAGGCGATATCAACGACCCGAAGGGGCTGATTTTTGAATCCTATCGCATTGAAGGAATCACCAAAAGTGAATGCCGCACTATCTTTTTGGATTGGGCCTTAAGCCTTCCGATGGAAAAGGATACCAGCGAGACCTTGCGATTGTTGCTGTTGCAGTACGGCGAAGTGAATGCAGATCATCCAATGAACGAGGTTTTGCAAGAAGGCTTAGTTGGAATGGTGGCACCGCGCAGGCGTGGCGGGTGGCGATCGCGTGATCGCGCTAACTAAATGTCCCCCATTAAGTGCAATGAATTCCGCTAATATTAGTGACGTTGCCCTTTGATGGCCGCGAAAGTTTCACAGTAATACAGTTAATTTGACGCAAAGCTGCCCTATTTGGGGCTCACATGTACATCCAGAAACCGAAGAATACCGTCAACGAACGGCTGGAGGCTGACATGAAAACTTTGAAACTAATTGTAATGCTGGTTCTGGGTGCGATGGTATCTGCTTGTGCAGCTGTAGATACAGCAACACGTAACGCACGTTTTGAACCACAGCAGCCGGAATTTGTGCAGACGCTCCCGACGATGCGTGTCACTGAAATCAACGTTTTAGTTCCACAAACGCTGAAAGTGTCTGAGCGCAACAGCTATTACCCAGGTGGTGATATCGTTTGGCGCGGGGATGCAATCGGCAATCGTCATCAGCAAGTTAAAGCAATCTTTGATACGGCGCTGTCACAAGGCACAGCCCAAATGGACGGTATTGTTCCGGTTCGCTTGGACATTCGCGTTGACCGCTTTCACGCACTGACTGAAAAGGCGCGCTATACTATTGGCGGTGTTCACTCTATCATTTTTGTTTTGCAAATCCGCGACCTTTCGACGGGTCTTGCCCTTGGAGAACCGCGTTTGGTCAAAGCTGACCTGGATGCTTTCGGCGGACAGCAAGCATTGCGTGCCGAGGCACGTGGCCAAACCCAAAAAGTACGTATCACAAACCATCTTGCTGAAGTGATCTGTCAGGAATTATCCAATGAAGAAGGTTTTAAGAACCCCAAATTGGGCCTGATTCAGGCATTGAACAACATCTAAGCTTTCCCAATGCGACAAAGAAGACTACAGGGGCGCTATGACAGCGCCCCAAATTGATGATATCACCCGCCCCGTAGTACGGCTTATGCCAAAAGCAAACGCACGTGCCATCCGCCATGGCTTTCCATGGGTCTATGCAAATGAGATGGTAACAGACCGTCGCACTAAAGCATTGGCCCCTGGTTCCCTTGCTGTGTTGCAAGATGAATTGCGTCAACCGCTTGGTTTGGTTTCGGTCAACCCGAACTCGAAAATCATAGCCCGCGTGCTGGACACTGATCCAGATGCACAGTTGGATCACGAATGGTTTGTCGCAAAGATTGCACGCGCCTTGAAGTTGCGCGAGCAGTTGTTTGACGCACCATTCTATCGTCTAATTCATGCCGAAGCTGACGGTTTACCCGGGATCGTGATCGACCGTTTTGGTGATACATGTGTGATCCAGCCAAATGCGGCTTGGGCTGACGTCCACCTTCCGATGTTGGCTGCTGCGGTTGCTGAAGTGACTGGCATCAAGAACATCCTAAAAAATGCCGCTGGCCGTACCCGAGCCCTTGAAGGCTTGGACGATGCTTCTGGCGTTGTGATCGGTGCCGCACCTGATGGACCAATTGCGGTCACCATGAACGGTGCAACTTACATGGCTGACCTTATAGGTGGTCAAAAAACGGGTCTGTTCTTTGACCAACGCCCCAACCATGAATTCATATCGCGTCTTTCTAAAGGTGCACGTGTTCTGGATGTGTTTAGCCACGTTGGTGGCTTTGGCTTGGCTGCGCTGGCGAATGGTGCATCATCTGCTTTGGCGGTTGATGGATCTGTACCTGCCCTGGAACTGGCCACTCAGGGCGCTGTCGCTGCTGGCTTTGGTGACAAGTTTTCCACCCGCAAAGGTGATGCATTTGACGTCCTGACTTCGTTGCGGGCCGAGGGCGCCCAATTTGATGTGATCGTTTGCGATCCACCAGCGTTTGCGCCGTCACGCCAAGCACTTGAAGCTGGCTTGCGGGCATATGAACGCATTGCGCGTCTAGCTGCTCCGTTGGTGTCTGAGGATGGCATACTGGGCCTTTGTTCATGTTCACATGCTGCAGATCTTGCCCAATTCCGCGCTGCATCTGTGCGTGGTATTGGTCGTGGTGGGCGACGCGCATCTATAATCCACACGGGTTATGCGGGCCCGGACCACCCGATGCTGCCGCAATTGGCTGAAAGCGGTTACCTAAAGGCGCTGTTCTTCCGTTTATGAGGATATTCCTTGATGCCTGCGTGCTTTTTCCCACAGTGACACGCGAGATGTTACTGGGGGTCGCGCGGGCTGGGGTGTTTGAGCCACAATGGTCGCCGCGTGTTCTTGAAGAATGGGCACGGGCGACGTTGAAAATCGGACCTGAGGCAGAGGTTTTTGCACGCGGCGAAATTGCCTTGTTACGCGCTGGATGGCCTAGGGCCGAGGTTCATCCAGCACCAGGCCTTCAGGCACGACTATGGTTACCTGACGACAACGACATTCACGTTTTAGCCGCCGCAATAGCAGGCTCTGCCGATGCCATTATGACTGTGAACGCTAAAGATTTTCCGCGCAATATTTTGGCGGAAGAAGGACTGACTCGCATCGATCCTGATGGTTATCTTTATCACGTATGGCAGGCATCACCTGATGTTGTGACGTCTGTCGCAGAAAATGTATTGGCGACCGCCCGCGATCTGTCTGGCGAAGATTGGCATATCCGCAGTTTGTTCAAGAAAGCACGGCTTCCGCGCATTGGTAAAGCGCTGTCTTATTGATATTTGTTTTGCGCAAAGGTGTTTCCCAAAAAAACGTTCCTGCGGCCTGACGCCGCAACTACAATCGGAAATGTCGGAAATGCGACCTGCTTGATGGGGGCGTGAGGTGTATGCGGGTTTAAGCATTGTTGCCTGTACGCCGACTTGAGGGAATCCCATGGAATATAAAACTGACATTCAGATCGCACGTGAAGCGAACAAATTGCCGATCCAAGAGATTGGTGCGAAACTGGGTATATCCAGTGATGACCTGCTGCCGTATGGCCACGACAAAGCAAAAGTGAGCCAGGATTTCATCAACTCGGTTCAAGATCGTAAAGACGGTAAATTGATCCTTGTGACTGCGATCAACCCAACACCAGCAGGCGAAGGCAAGACAACCACCACTGTTGGTCTGGGCGACGGTCTGAACCGCATCGGTAAGAACGCCTGTGTTTGCATCCGTGAAGCATCTCTTGGTCCAAACTTTGGCATGAAGGGTGGCGCTGCAGGCGGCGGTTACGCCCAGATTGTTCCGATGGAAGAAATGAACCTGCACTTTACAGGTGATTTCCACGCAATCACATCTGCGCACTCACTCTTGTCTGCCATGATCGACAACCACATCTATTGGGGTAATGCGTTGGAAATCGACACACGCCGCGTTGTGTGGCGTCGCGTTGTTGACATGAACGATCGCGCATTACGTCAAATTACAGCGTCCTTGGGCGGTGTATCGAACGGTTTCCCACGCGAAACCGGTTTTGACATCACAGTTGCGTCCGAAGTTATGGCGATCCTTTGTTTGTCCAACAATTTGCAGGATCTGCAAAAGCGTCTTGGTGACATGATCGTTGCATACCGTCGTGACCGCACACCAGTCTTTGCCCGTGATATCAAAGCTGATGGCGCGATGACTGTTTTGTTGAAAGATGCAATGCAGCCAAATATCGTTCAAACTTTGGAAAACAATCCAGCATTTGTTCACGGTGGTCCATTTGCGAACATCGCGCATGGTTGTAACTCGGTCATTGCGACAACAACAGCTTTGAAACTGGCTGATTACGTTGTGACAGAAGCGGGCTTTGGCGCTGATTTGGGCGCTGAGAAGTTCATGAATATCAAATGCCGCAAAGCCGGTCTTGCGCCATCTGTCGTCGTCTGTGTGGCCACAGTACGTGCCATGAAGATGAATGGTGGTGTTGCGAAAGCCGATCTTGGTCCAGAAAACGTGAAAGCGGTTCAAGCGGGTTGTCCGAACCTTGGGCGTCACATCGAAAACCTGAAATCCTTTGGTGTGCCTGTTGTGGTTGCGATTAACCACTTTGTCACAGACACTGACGCCGAAGTTCAAGCGATCAAAGACTTTGTTGCTGAGCAAGGCGCAGAGGCAATATTGTCGCGTCACTGGGAATTGGGTTCTGAAGGTTCTGCCGATTTGGCAAAACGTGTTGCAGAAATCGCTGATGCTGATGAAGCAAACTTTGCGCCGATCTACCCTGATGAAATGTCATTGGCGGACAAAATCCAAACCATTTGCAAAAATATCTATCGTGCAGATGAAGCGCTTATGGATCAGAAAATCCGTGATCAACTGAAGCAGTGGGAAGATCAGGGGTATGGTCATCTGCCGGTTTGTATGGCGAAGACACAATACAGCTTCTCGACTGACCCAACCCTGCGTGGTGCGCCTGTCGGTCACTCGGTTCCTGTGCGTGAAGTGCGTTTGAGCGCTGGTGCAGGTTTTGTTGTCGCTGTGTGCGGTGAAATCATGACCATGCCTGGTTTGCCACGTGTTCCATCAGCAGAAAACATCATGTTGAATGACAAAGGCGAAGTCGAAGGCTTGTTTTAAAAAAAGCCGTAGCAATGAGGGCATTGAGCCCTCATTGCTACGGTCTCGACCTTGTCGGTCGGTCCTGCCTCCGGCGGGAATATTTTTAGCCAGAAGAATTGAAAAGGATACACGCAATGACGGCAAAAGTTATTGACGGAAAGGCCTTTGCGGCCACTGTACGCGGCAAAGTGGCAGTACATGTCTCACGTTTAAAAGCTGATCATAATATCACGCCCGGGTTGGCTGTGGTCTTGGTCGGAGAAGATCCTGCAAGCCAAGTCTACGTTCGTTCCAAAGGCAAGATGACGCTAGAAGTGGGCATGAAGAGTGTCGAGCACAAATTAGACATTGAAACGCCTGAAGCAGATCTGCTTGCATTGATTGAGCAGTTGAACAACGATCCGGAAATTCACGGCATTTTGGTTCAATTACCGCTGCCAAAGCACCTGAATGAAGATTTGGTTATCAATTCTATTTCACCAGCAAAGGATGTTGATGGTTTCCACATCTCTAATGTTGGATTGTTGAGCACGGGGCAAAAATCTATGGTTCCGTGTACCCCACTTGGCTGTTTGATGATGTTGCGTGACCATCACGGTAGCATTTCTGGTATGAATGCTGTTGTCATCGGTCGCTCAAATATTGTTGGCAAGCCGATGGCGCAGTTGCTTTTGAATGACAGCTGTACAGTCACAATTGCGCATTCACGCACTAAAGATTTGCCTGATGTCGTTCGGGGCGCTGATATCGTTATCGCAGCTGTTGGGCGTCCAGAAATGGTACCAGGTGATTGGATCAAAAAAGGCGCGACAGTCATCGATGTTGGTATCAACCGGGTTGAAAAACCTGAGGGTGGCACCCGTTTGGTTGGCGATGTGGATTATGCCAGCTGCGCAGAAGTTGCAGGTGCTATTACCCCTGTACCTGGTGGTGTGGGTCCAATGACTATTGCATGCCTGCTGGCAAACACGGTAACGGCTTGTAGCCGTGCCAATGGGCTTGTGGAACCAGAAGGTCTGACAGCCTAATAAAATAGGGCGATGGAAATCGCCCTATTTTAACGACAATTTTCAAACAATAAGATTTTACTATCGCCTGTTAAAAACACCACCAAATTACGGCGAATATCTTGGCGCACTGAGTTTATTTGTGCAATTATTTTAAAAAATAGCCTATCTCTAGTTGTTTTGGTATCAATCGAGCATTAACAGTAATTATCAGTATAGCTAATTGTCTGTGATAGTGTTTTATTCTTTTCGACCCAAAATTCTGAAAACCCTAACTGGCTTTTTGGTGCTACCTGAAATGTGTTTTTGGTTCG
>CAJJBH010000026.1 GCA_905182355.1 uncultured Paracoccaceae bacterium
GATGCGCCCTTTTGGTGTGGTGACAGTACAGGGTTGCCCGTGGTCGATTGAATTCGCACGGGTGCCTTCATATATCCGAGCACCTGCGTCGATGGCTGCTTTGGCAAGGCCGATCGCAAGGCGTAGGGGGTGAAGATGGGCAGCATCCCTGTCGATAATCCCACCTTTGTAGTCAGGCGAAGGGCATAGATCATGCATGGCAGCCGCATCCAGCGTTTGAATGTCATAGCCATATTTTTGCCCCATGTGATCTGCGTAGCGATGTAATTCATCCACATCGCCCTTTGAAGACGCAGACCACGCAACACCGGGTCGCAAATAGCAGTCAATGTTGTGCCGTTTGATCAGGTTTTTTACCAAGGCTTTAGAGTCTTCGCCCAAATGCCACAACTTCATCGCATCATCATCGCCAAGCATCTTTTCCAGATACGGTTGTTCAACCCGCTGGCCGCTGCCAAGCTGTCCGCCATTGCGTCCAGATGCCCCAAAACCCACACGTTGTGCATCGATTAGGACAACATCGCGTCCTGCTTCAGCTAAGTGAAGGGCGGCTGACAATCCAGTAAACCCTGCACCAATAACACAAACATCAGCGCGCGTGTCGCCAACCAAGGCTGGGCTGGGTGGCATGGCGTCTGTCGACGCGGTGTACCAGCTTTCTGGATAGGTCCCCGCAACGTCATTGGCATCAAGTAGGTTCATCAATCTGCCTAAACGTTCAGCAACAGGTGTTCACGTTCCCAAGGGGAAATAACCTGTAGAAACTCGTCATATTCAGCCCGTTTGATGATGGAGTAAACACGGGCAAATTCTGGCCCGAGGACGTCGTGCAAATCTGTTGCCGCTTCAAACAAATCTAGTGCCTCACCCAAGACACGTGGGATATCTTCTTCCCCCGCATAGGCGTCACCTTCAAATTGGTTGTCGGGTTGTTTCTTCTCCATCAGTCCAAGGTAACCACAGGCAAGCGATGCGGCGATGCAAAGGTAGGGATTGCAATCCATACCAGCCAGTCGGTTTTCAACGCGGCGTGCGGCTGGGGACGACAGTGGGATACGGATGCCAGTTGTTCGATTGTCCCGCGCCCAGGATAGATTGATCGGGGCAGCGTGGTCTTTGACGTAGCGGCGATAGCTGTTCACATATGGGGCCATCACGGCCAATGCGGATGGCATGTGGTTTTGCAAGCCCGCGATAAAGTGGAAGAACTCTTCTGTTTCGCCGTCGTCAGCATCTGAAAAGATATTGGCCCCTGTTTTGACATCAAGGATCGAGTGGTGGATGTGCATGGCAGATCCCGGTTCATCCGCAATCGGCTTGGCCATAAAGGTTGCGTAGCAATCGTGGCGCAATGCGGCCTCGCGAATTAGGCGTTTGAAATAGAACACCTCGTCCGCCAGCTTCACAGGATCGCCGTGCAACAAATTGATCTCTAGTTGACCTGCGCCGCCCTCTTGGGTGATGCCATCAATCTCAAACCCCTGCGCTTCAGCGAAATCATAGATGTCGTCGATCACCGGACCAAATTCGTCTACGGCGGTCATGGAATAGGCCTGACGCGCAGCCGCAGGACGGCCTGAGCGGCCCATCATTGGCTTGATTTCTTGGGCGGGGTCTATGTTGCGCGCAACCAAGAAGAATTCCATCTCAGGGGCCACAACGGGTTCCCATCCTTTGTCACGATACATTTGCACCACACGTTTCAAAACGTTGCGTGGTGAAAAGGGTACGGGTTCTCCGTTGCGATCAAATGCGTCGTGGATCACCTGTAACGTCCAGTCACCTGTCCAAGGCGCTGCGGTTGCCGTGCTCATATCCGGACGCAGGATCATGTCCTTTTCGGTGAACCCTTCGTCGCCAGCAGCTTCGCCCCAACCGCCTGTGATGGTTTGATAAAAGATGCTGTCAGGTAGGTGAAAATAGTCCTGACGCATGAATTTTTTGGCAGGAACGGCTTTGCCACGTGCGATGCCCGGAAGGTCCGAAATTATGCATTCGACTTCGTCCAACCGACGATCTTTCAAGTACTCTTGTGCCGCTTCGGGCAAGCTGTCATTCCATTCGGTGGCCATCAGGCCCTCTCTTTCATAAAGAACGCAGCCATCTTTTGGCCGATGTCTGAATTGTTATTTGCGGCAGGCAGTTGGGCCTTTGCGTGGGCCAAACGATCAGTTTGAACAGAGTCACCCTTTAAACGGATCAACCCATCTATTGCAGCGCTTTCAAACTCTGGATGTGGCTGCATGGTCCAAATTTTATCACCGTACGCCAGTGCCGCGTGGGCACAAAACGACGACGAGCCGATTGTTTTTGCGCTGTTGGGCGCTGTGACAACCTGATCCTGATGCCACGCGTTTAGGGCAAATGTCTGCCCCTCCATCTCATATTCTACACGTCCCACAGACCAACCATTGTCGAATTTTTCGACCTTACCACCCAAAGCTTGGGCGATGATTTGGTGGCCAAAGCAAATGCCAATCAATGGTTTGCCTGAGGCGTGAATGGCGTGGATCAATTCCTCGAGTGGAGGAATAAACGGGTGATCCTCATAGGCACCGTGTTTGGACCCGCTGATCAACCAACCATCGGCAGCTTCTGGCCCATCGGGAAACTTCATATCCACAACGCTGAATGTCTCAAATCCAAAGTCATGGCCGTGGCCATTCAGTAGGCGGCCATAAAGGGCAGTATAATCACCCAGTTCTGATTGCAGTTCAGGGACAAAGTGGCCCGCTTGCAGTATTCCGATTTTCATAGATCACCAATTTATTGCGCCCCCAGTGCATAGGGTTAGGGGCGATAAGCAATGTTAAACACGCTCTAACAAGGTTCGCCAATGGGTTTCAGCAGAAATATGATCAAATTTTTTGATTTCTTGTCGTTTGCACCGCACGAAGTTGTCGACCAGCAACGGATCAAAGATGCGACCGATCAATGGATCGTGTTCAAACAAGTCAACAGCACTTGTCCAGTTGGACGCCAAAGTTGGTAGGTCGTCGGTATCATAAGCGTTGCCGGTGACCGGCGCTGAGGGTGTCATTTTGTCGGTGACACCAATCATTGCAGAACCTAAGACAGCGCTCAACAGTAGGTACGGATTGATGTCCCCGCCAGCTGTACGGTGTTCGATCCGGCGCGCAATATTTGGACCACCTGGGATACGAATGGCGACGGTTCGGTTTTCATAACCCCATGCAGCTGAAGTTGGTGCGTGTGCTCCTTCAACCAACCGTTCATAAGAATTGCCGTTGGGTGCGAAAATTAGGCTGCTGCCAGGCATTGCAGCAAGGCACCCAGCCACAGCATAGCGTAGAATGTCAGTACCTTCAGGGCCGCCATTGTCGAAAACATTTTGTCCTTCAGCGTCGAGCACTGAAAAATGCACATGCATTCCATTGCCAGAATCGTCGCTGTAAGGTTTGGCCATAAAGGTTGCAGCCATGCCATGTTTACGGGCTAATCCACGCACTAAGGTTTTGAACAACCACGCATTGTCGGCTGCTTGCAGCGCAGGGCCGTGTTGCATGGTGACTTCAAATTGACCAACGCCTGCCTCTGAAATGGCGGTTTCCGCAGGGATGCCCATAGCAATTGCACCTGCATAAAGATCGTCAAAGAAGGCGGCGAATGCATCCATCTGGGACATCGACAAAATTTCCGACCCATCCAAGGGCAGCCCATTACGTGGATCATTTGGGGGGCAAAGGGTTTCGCCGTTGCCACTGACCAGCGTGAATTCCATCTCGGTCGCAGCAACAACCTGCCAGCCATAAGCATCATACTGCTTCAATACACGGGTCAATGCATGACGCGGATCACCCGCAAACGGGGTGCCGTCGTCATTGTTTAGCGTCATGGGAACCAACGCTGACGGCGTGTCCAACCAAGGTGTCGGCATCGGGCCGCGTTCGGTTGGAAAAAGCATGCCATCAGCGTCGCCTGTTTCAAACACCAGCGGACTGCCATCAACATCAGCGCCCCAAAGATCAACGTTCAACACGGACAGCGGCATACGCACCGCGCCAGATGCCAACTTATCCGCAAATGAACCCGGAACAATTTTACCACGCATCTGACCGTTTAAATCACAAGCAACGACACGAAATGTCGGAAGATCGGTTAAGTCCATGTGAATGGTCCTTTGTTCATTTTGAAAAGACAACGCGCACCGGAGGCACGTCAACGAATGACGCTACCGAATTAAGTTTGGGCGAATACGTAATCTTTGCCGCGTGTTAGAAGGTAGATGACTGTTTAAACGGCGGTTAATAAAGCCAAATAACCCGATCACACAAAGGGTTAATATGATGAAGTAGCCAGCCAAAATCGGGTAGGGAATGAACGGATTGAAAGTCTTATCCGCAAAATAGCTGGCATAATACAGCGCGTCGCCGCGTTGTTGCCAGGCAGGGAACCCACTGAAAAAGACCAACGTTGTGGCGTGGAATAAGAAGATCGCTTCGTTGGTATAGGCAGGCCATGCAAGGCGCAGCATCGTGGGCCAGATGACGCGTTTGAAACGGGACCAGCCTGACAGGCCGTAGGCATCTGCAGCCTCAACGTCGCCTTTGGGGATGGATTTTAACGCACCATAAAAAATCTCGGCCGAATAGGCAGAGGTGTTCAGGAACAAAACGACCAGGGCCCCAAGCCATGCGGCTGTGAACGGCGCGAAGATCGGGAATACCGTTTTGAGTTTGAGAAACAAAAAATACCCAAAGAAAAATTGGATAAACAGTGGCGATCCCCGAAACAAAAAGATGAACCACTCGGCGGGTTTGCGGAAAACTCGCTGTCGGGATGCTTTGCCCACGGCCAAAAGTGTAGCGAACATAAAGCCAAATATCAGCGCAACGATCCCGAAATACACGTTCCAGATCATGCCCGATCCAATCAGAGTAAACTGTTGGCACAGTGTAAAATCATCACGGGGCAGCAGCCGCTCGCCGATGCCAACGGCCCGCAGGCCATAGTCCGTTATCGTTTGGGTGCAGGCGCTCATGTTAGACCCACTTTGCGCTGTGCTTCGCCACCTGTGGTCGCTTGACCACGTGTCAAACGAGACATCAATCGGTCCAATGCAATTTCAGAAATGCGGGTGAAGATAAGATAGAAAACTAGCAAGGCAAGGAAGTACCACATGCGCCAATCACCGTGCGGATAGTCCGTGAATCTCGAGGTTTTTATGCCCCCTAATTCACGTGCCCAGTACACGATATCTTCAATCCCCAACAGGAATAACAACGGTGTTGCTTTGATCAAAACCATCCATAGATTAGACAAACCAGGCAATGCATAGACCCACATTTGTGGAACAAGTATGCGCCAAAATGTTTGGCGGTGGGTCATGCCATAGCTTTCGCCAGTTTCAATTTGCCCACGCGGAACGGCGCTCATGGCACCATGTAAAACGTTGGCGGCAAAAGCCCCAAACACGATCGCGAATGTAAAGACGGCAATGGCAAAGCCATAGCTTTCGTGGACCCATTGCGGGGCATTGCCCAGTGGCATTTTGGCAGCCTGACACACCACAAAATCACTGCCTTGGCGGACGGGTTCCGGCCAGTCAGGGCAAATCGCACGATGGCGGACGTATTCGATGATTTGGTCAAGGGCGATGACAAAGAAAAGAAAGAACGCAATATCTGGAACGCCGCGCACTAGGGCGATGTAGCCACGTCCCAACCAAGAAACTGGGGCCACGCGTGACCGGGCCGCAGAAGCGCCAGCAAAGCCAAAAGCAAGTGCGGTGGGTGCCGTGATAGCAAGCAGCAACAGAACAGTCAGCACAGACCAATAAATCGACATATGTTTGCCGGTTGTCAGGTAACAGGCCATCCATTGCCAATCTGGCAAGAGGCTAGGATCTGTGCAAAATTCGAAAATTGTGGGACCTCGTTGAGGGCGGTGTTTAGTTATTTTCAGATCAACAAAAGGGGGAAGCGCGTGCGCCGCCCCCTTTTTTGGTTTAAGTGGTCAGCTTAGAAGCTGCCGCCGATTTCCCATTTTGCAAGCAAGGCATTTAGTGTGCCGTCTGATTTCATGGACGTGATTGCAGCGTCGAATTTGGCTTTCAATTCGCCGTCGCTTTCGCGAACACCCATGCCAACGCCGCCGCCAATCATCTCTTGTTGTGCGAGAAGTTGAAGGTCTGCGTCTTCGTCAGCGATTGGACGAAGATATGCGTCATCTGCAAGAACGGCGTCTGCTTCGCCGTTCTTCACTGCAGCAACTGTTTCTTCTGGTGTGGAAAATTCAACCAAAGTTGCGCCGGACGCTGCGATAAATGAAGCCTGGATCGTGCCTGTTTGTGCTGCGATTACGCCGCCCTTCAGGTCTACGTCCGCAGAGGCTGCTAGGTAGCTAGATGGGTCAGGTAGCGTGTAACCTTGTGTGAAATCAATAACTTCATCACGCTCGTCTGTGATCGACATGCCTGCGATGATTGTGTCGTAGTTGCCAGAAACAAGGTTCGGGATAATGCTGTCCCATTCGTTTGTGACCCATTCGCAAGTCAGTTCGGCGCGCAGACATAGTTCATCACCAAGTTCACGCTCAAAACCATCAACGTCGCCAGCATCATTGATAAAGTTGTATGGAGGGTACGCGCCCTCGGTGCCCATGCGCACAACCGAGTGGCCGTCTGCAAATGCCATGCCTGCCGTGATCGCCAACGCGGCTGTCGTAAGGATAAGATTTTTCATTTGTGTTCTCCCGTTGAGTTTTTTTGTTTTATTTACGCGTGTTGGGTCGCTGATAGAAACCCACGTAGACGTTCGGATTTGGGCGCGCCAAAAAACGTTTCAGGCGGCCCTTGTTCTTCAATCAACCCTTGGTGCAGGAACACGGTGTGATCCGAAACATCGGCGGCCAATTTCATGTCATGTGTGACGATCATCATGGTGCGCCCTTCGGCGGCCAAATCTTTGATCACCTTCACAACTTCTTGTTCTAACTCTGGATCCAACGCTGACGTTGGTTCATCAAACAACAGCGCCTCGGGTTCCATGCACAGCGCACGCGCGATGGCGGCACGTTGTTGTTGGCCACCAGACAATTGCGCTGGGAATGCATCGCATTTGTCGCCGATACCAACCTTGTCTAAGTAACGTCGTGCGGATGCTTCGACCTCATCACGATCCCGTTTCAAAACGGTCAATGGGGCTTCCATCACGTTCTGAAGGATGCTCATGTGGGCCCACAAATTGAACTGTTGAAAGACCATCGATAGATTTGTGCGAATACGCTGCACCTGCTTGTTTTCAGCAGGGCGGCGGTTGTGGCCTGTTCCACGCCACGTGACGGGTTCGCCCTTGAATAGTATTTGGCCTTGTTGGCTATCTTCCAAAAGGTTGCAACAGCGCAGTAACGTAGACTTACCTGATCCGGATGAACCGATCAACGATACGACATCCCCGCGTTTCGCTGAAATATCAACACCTTTCAGGACCTCCAAAGCACCATAGGCTTTGTGAAGGTTTTGAATCTCTATGACGGGTTGATCTAACTGTGTCGCTGTCATGGTCTACTTCGATAAACTGTTCAGACGTGATAGGAGGCGAATTTTAGCCCCTTTGCAACTTACAATGTGAATGCGCGCCCTGATTTTCTGTGAAAAATAAGGTGACGTTGCAGTAACCGTTAAGGCAAAGGCGGAATCGGGATTTCAAGATACGCGCTGGACGGGAGTTGCACCAAACCATTCAGTAAAAGCGCATCACGGGTCACTGCTGGCAGGGCCGCGATTGCATGTTCAACTGCCGTTGCAATTGCGTCCGAATCTTGACGCAGCGACGTGATGAAAGGCAGGGCGGGTGTTGGTGCAGTTTTTGCAATAACTCTAAGCTGTTGCGCGGTTTCCCGGTCATCAATTTGTAGCATTTCCCAAGTTACAGCATCAATGGCGGTAAAGTCGGCTTTACCAATTGCCACAGCCTGTGCCGAGGCTTTGTGACCTCCAGTGCAGGGGCCTATTTTAAATGCTACACCAGCCGTTTTCATGTGCGCGTAAGGTGCCGCCCAGCCTGATTGGGACAACCCGTCATTGTAGGCAATTCGCATATTGTTCAGCGCGTGGATGTTTTGGAGAACCGAGGTGTTTTGCACCACAATTACACTGCAATAATATCCAGCAGGGCAACCGTTGATCCCATAGTCGGGGGTGCCCACAAGTTGAACCTTGTCGTGAAGTTTAGCACGATATGGTAGGCCACAGGTCTGGGAGAAAACCAAGTCAGGGCTTTGCCAAATGTCCCACGCATCCTTGTCGCGGGTTAAGTGGCCTGGTCCGTATCCCAGATGGTTTCGGGCCAATTCCCAAAGCGTATCGTTGGCCGCAGATGTGTGTGGATAATCGTACATACCAAGGGATGCAAATCCGCCTTGGATCAAGATGTAACTCTTTGACGTGCAAGGGCACTATCACGATCACTGACGCCCAAAAGGTGGGAGACAAGACGCAAAACGGTATCTTCATCGTCGGTGCGTTCACCATCGGCCAAAGCAACTTGCCATAAGGCTTCTATCACATCGACACGATCATCATAGGCAACCGTATCTTTGATCGCGCGAGTGAACCGGACGGTGTCTGGCGCTTCGGTTTCAAGTTGTTCGGCGTTGTTGCGCAGGGATGTAACCGCCGCCGCGTCTAGTTCGTAACGGGTGGCCGTGATTGTATCAATCCGTGCCTTTTCGTCGGCATCATATTCACCGTCCGTGCGGGCGACCCGAACAAGCAATGCTGTCAACGCAAGCCGTGCATCAGTTTCGGGCAATTGGGTGGGGGCGGGAGCGGTCAAGCGCTTAAGGAAATCTGCAAACATGAGGTCAATATAGCAACGATTAGACGCCGCGCCAATGGGTTAGCTTCAGTTGCGGGCTGATCAAAGCGAATGTTATCAATCACCAACCCTTGTGGGCCTGAATTCATCAACACAAATCCGGCGATATCTGGAACGCCATCTTTGGGCTGAAACCCGACGGCATATTCGCCTAACTTGAGTGCCGGAAGTTGCGCGATGACACTGCCATCGCGAGGCAGGAACTGAACCTGTGCTGATCTGTGGGAGGGTTAGGCTGTCAGGATTGACCAGACAAACGGAAGTTTCACAGGCTCCAGCAAGCGTGGCAGTGGCAAGGTAGATGAAAATGGCCGAACGTACCGTCCAAACAGTTTAGCACGATTAGCCCAAATAACCTTCGACAATTATGATATTGGCCTCGGACACCGGATCGCGAAGGGCCTTAGCAGATTGATATCCTTCACTTTTATAGCAAGCCAAAGCATCAGCGTAACTGGGAAATTCGATGACCACGGTGCGTGGGCTCCATTCGCCCTCAACCAGCTCTTGATCTCCGCCCCGAACAAGAAATTTACCGCCATGCGCCGCCAATGATGGCCCGTTGGCTTTGCGATATTTCTCATAGATTTCAGGGTCATGCACGGTAGCGTGGGCTATCCAGTATCCTTTGGAGGTCATGGCTTTTCCTCTGCTTAAAGTGGCGCAAAAATCTTGTTAAGATGTTTGGTTTCTGCGTCCGTCCCGTAGGGCGCGTTGATGACGAACATGCCTGATCCGACCATGCCGTGATTTGCCTTTACAGGCGCAAATTTCACTTCATGACTTAAGGCTTCTGGATGATTAATCCGCAATGTTCTCAGCATGTTATCGTGTCGATAGTCCGTCAAAATCGGATACCAAAGCGCGATAACCCCGACGTTCCAAGACCGTGCAATTTTGCGAATGTGGTTTGGAATGTCATCGTAGTCGGTTTTGACCTCGTAACTGGGGTCGATCAGCATCATGCCACGGCGCGGAGTGGGCGGCAAAAGGCTGTGTGCAGTTTCGAAACCGTCGCGAAAATGACAGGTCACGGGGTAGGGCGACATAGCGTAATCAAGGGCTGCATGTTCACCAGGGTGCAATTCGCACAGGTGGATTTTATCCATATCGCGCAGCAATGTGGCCGCAATTAAGGGCGACCCCGGATATGAGTTTTCTCCATGTGTTTCAAGCGTCTGCGTCAGGACATCACCGTAAGGGTGGCCTTTGAATTTGTCGCGCAGGCGGGCAATACCCTTTGCGGCTTCACCCGTCTTCACAGCCTCGTCTGCCGTCAAATCATAGACGGCACGACCAGCGTGGGTTTCGAAATAGGTGAGCGGTTTTTCCTTGGCCGTCATGTACCGCAACATCGCCGCAAGCAGCGCATGTTTGTGGACGTCGGCGAGGTTTCCCGCATGATATATATGTTGATAACTAAGCATCCGCGGTTATGACGGCATGTGACGCAAGGGTGCAATGGTAAAGGCTGCGTTCGGCGGCATTGTGGACGTCATTTGTACATTTGACCCCCATAAATTGCACAATCACAGCGGCACGAAATTTCAGTTTTTGGATGGAAACTGGAAAAATGTACAATTTGACTCGCCAAATGTACATTTTCTGCCACAGATATCAGGTTAGGTTTTGATAAGGTTTTGCCGGCGTTAACATTTGGCTAGCCTTGTTAACGCGGGCTTAAGGTTTGGGATGGTGGGACAACAATCTGGCAACTAGAGTGTCGATTGAAAAACAAGGTAAGGACAAACCATGAGTGGTGAATTGAATTTGGATACATTGCTGAAAACGCTGTCTACAAAGTTGATTGAAGGCGTGTTCGTGTTTGTGACAGTCCCCTTTGGCGAAGTGCCGGTGGGCCTTGCCCCTCGAATGTTGTTTCAAGAATCAGAAGCTGAGGCGCATGGTTTGGCTCATGAATTTCCCAGCCGCATGATCACGCTAAATGTACATTCATCATTAGAGGCCGTTGGGTTTATGGCCGTTATCGCCACCGCGCTTGCTAGGCAGGGAATGGGTGTAAATCCGGTCGCGGGTTTTTATCACGACCATCTTTTTATTCCTGAGGATCGCGTACAGGATGCGCTGGATGTTTTGGCCCAATTGGCGGCTTGACCCTATCGCGCGCGAACCATAAATAGCGCCTTTTGATTGATCATCTTGAGGGTTTGGGCATGGCAACAGACAGCACTGATTTAAGCCCAGTTTTAGGCCCAGTTTTAGGCCCGGTATTGGGTATCGACTTTGGCACTTCAAATTCTGCGGCCGGATACGTCCGCGATGGCAAGCCGCAGTTGATCAAATTGGACGGTGAAAAGACCACACTGCCCACCACATTCTTCTTTGATTTTGAGACCCGCAAAACCATGATTGGGGAACCAGCCAATCAGGCGTTGTTGGATGGTATGGACGGACGATTTATGCGCGCGTTGAAACGTGTGTTGGGCACCAACCTAATGCACGAGAAACGCCAGATTCTGAACAAGCGCGTGACCTTTGTTGATATCATTGCGGGTTTTTTGCGCGAAATCAAACAACGGGCCGAAGCCGACACCGGCCTAACCTTTGACAGCGTGATCTCTGGCCGCCCTGTTGTGTTTCACGGGGTCAATGATCCGCGCGAACAGCAGGCCGAAGATGATTTGCGCACCTGCTATTTGGCGGCGGGTTTCAAAGAGGTTTCGTTTATGGCCGAACCCGAGGCAGCTGCGATTGCCAGTGGTGCGCTTGAGCAGTCGGGCGAGATTGGGTTGATCGTTGATATTGGCGGTGGAACGTCGGACTTTTCATTGTTCCGCTCAGGCAATGATGGTGTTGATATTTTGGCCAATCACGGTGTGCGGATTGGGGGAACGGATTTTGACCGCGCCATCAATATTGATCGCGTCATGCCGCTGATGGGCAAAGGCGGTAGCCTGCGCAAGTGGATCGGCGATGGCGCGTCCCCTGTGCCACACGCGATTTTTAACGACATGGCAACGTGGGAAAAAATCCCGTTTCTGTATACGGCCCAAAATCGTCGCATGGTAGAAGAGATGCTAAATTTGGCGCACGAGCCTGAGAAATTAGGCCGCTTGGCCACAATTTTGGAAGACGAACTGGGCCATGAATTGTCGTTTGCGGTTGAGCGCGGTAAGATCGCTGCGAATTCGGGTGATGCGTCATCGGTGATTGAACTGGGCCTTATTGAACGTGGCTTGTCCGTGCCACTGCCCACAGATGCTTTGGCATCCGTGTTGGCGACATATTCCAAAGCCTTGCATGTCGGGGCGCAAGAAACCCTTGAGTTGGCTGGGTTGGAAACAGCAGATGTGAGCAGTGTAATTTATGTGGGTGGATCAAGTCTGTTGAGCATGGTGTCGGGCACGATGAAGGCGCAGTTTCCGGAGGCGGAGCATTCGTTTACGGAAGTGTTTACCGCGGTGACCGATGGCTTGGCCTTGGCGGCTGGGCGCGGGTAGGGGATCCGCCCTCTCGCCATGTTAGATCACTTGCTTTAAGAGATGCTTATGTCAGATATAAAATCACTTTTCGTCACCCGTCTTTATCGCGCTCAACTGTCCGAAATGGGCAAACCTGTTGACCGCGATGAACTTGAAAACTCTTGCTGGTCCATCGCCAATGACGATGAAGCCGGTCAGGAATGGTGTGAGGAAAACGGGTTTCCCGGCTATACCAGCTATGCCTCCCTCACCGATCTGGGTTGGCGGTTCCCGATCTTTGCCGATTTGGTCAAGGTGTTGGACAAACACGTCGCGGCCTTCGTTGCCGATCTTGATTTTGATCTGGATGGGAAGAAGATTACGCTTGATTCTCTTTGGATCAATATTCTGCCCCAAGGCGGTGTTCATACCTCCCACATTCATCCCCATAGTGTGATCAGTGGCACGACCTATGTGAACATGCCAGTGGATGCCAGCGCGATCAAGTTTGAAGACCCGCGATCCGGACTGATGATGGCCGCGCCCACGCGTAATAAGGAGGCGCGTGACGAGATGCGCAGTTTCTTTTACGTGGCCCCTGATGTGGGAGATGTGTTGTTGTGGGAAAGCTGGCTGCGTCACGAGGTGCCGGTGAACATGGCCGAAGATGAACGGATCAGCGTGAGCTTTAACTACGGGTGGGGCTGAATTTCCTTTGGTCAACGCCGCTTTTAACCTAAGGTTGATTTCTTATCAATTCTTAGGAGCGATATGATGGCAAGTGATCAAAAAAACGATAAGACTAAAAGTGATTTAGAACAAAGCTCTATGGACCCTTCATCGTCTGGGTGCCGGCGATGTGACTGCCCTAGTTTCGTCCAAAGGGCGGGTGGTGGAGTGGTGTGTGATCGTCCAGCTTGTCATCACACGAAGGCTAATCATGGTTCGATCAACTAGCCGATAAATTGCAAATAAGATAAAAGTTGGAGCTTTTCAGCTCCAACCCAACTGTTTTAAACCAGCCGTGAATTTTCCTTGGCCGCCCGTACAAAATCTTTGAACAACGGATGTGGGTCGAATGGCTTGGATTTGAGTTCGGGATGGAATTGCACGCCAATAAACCACGGATGGTCTGGCCATTCGATGATTTCTGGCAGTGATCCGTCTGGTGACATGCCCGAGAACACCAATCCAACGTCTTCAAGCTGTTTGCGGTATTTGGTGTCCACCTCATAGCGGTGGCGGTGGCGTTCGTCGATGGATGTGGTGCCGTAGATGTTGGCCACTTTGCTGCCCTCGACCAGTGTCGCGTCGTAAGCGCCAAGGCGCATGGTGCCGCCTTTGTCGTCACCCACTTTGCGGCTGACCTTGTCGCTGCCCTGTACCCATTCTTTTAGGTGGTAAACAACTGGTTCAAAACGCTTTTTGCCTTTGGATTCGTGGTCGAATTCTTCGGATCCCGCATCAGGGATGCCTGCAACATTACGCGCGGCTTCAATCACTGCCATTTGCATACCCAAGCATATGCCAAGGTAGGGCACTTTGTGTTCGCGGGCGTATTGCGCAGCTTTAATCTTACCTTCGGTGCCGCGTTCGCCAAATCCACCTGGGACAAGGATGGCGTGGAACCCTTCAAGTTGGGTGGCAACATCGTCTGATTTGTCGAACACTTCTGCGTCGACCCATTCGACGTTGACCTTGACCCGATTGGCCATGCCGCCGTGGGTTAAAGCCTCTTTGATAGATTTATAAGCGTCTTCCAACTGGGTGTATTTTCCCACGATGGCGACATTCACTTCGCCTTCGGGTTGGTTCACGCGTTGAGATACATCGCGCCAAACGGTCAAATCAGGCTTGGGCGCGGGGGAAATTTGGAACGCGTCCAACACAGCCTGATCAAGGCCTTGTGCGTGATAGGCCAGCGGAGCGTCGTAGATTGTTTCAAGATCATAGGCGGCGACAACCGCGTCTTTGCGCACGTTACAGAACAGCGCGATTTTCTCGCGTTCCTTTTCGGGGATGGGATGTTCCGAGCGGCAGACCAGAATGTCTGGTGCAATGCCAATGCTTTGCAATTCTTTGACGCTGTGCTGTGTGGGTTTGGTTTTCAACTCACCCGATGCCGCCAGATAGGGCAGCAACGTCAGGTGCATGAATATGGATTGGCCGCGGGGAAGGTCGTGATTGAATTGGCGGATTGCCTCGAAAAACGGCAGACCTTCGATGTCACCAACGGTGCCACCGATTTCGCACAGCATAAAATCAACATCATCTTCACCGATGTGAAGGAATTCTTTGATTTCATTGGTCACGTGGGGGACCACTTGGATGGTTTTGCCCAAATAATCACCACGGCGTTCTTTTTCCAAAACTGTGGAATAAATACGGCCCGAACTAACGGAATCGGTGTTGCTGGCGGGCACACCAGTGAAGCGTTCGTAGTGGCCCAGATCAAGGTCGGTTTCAGCACCGTCATCGGTCACAAACACTTCGCCGTGTTCAAAGGGCGACATGGTTCCAGGATCGACGTTCAGGTAGGGATCAAGTTTGCGCAGGCGCACCGAAAAGCCACGGGCTTGCAGCAATGCGCCTAAAGCCGCGGATGCAAGACCCTTGCCAAGCGAGGACACAACACCACCGGTGATAAAAATATAGCGCGCCATTATAAGGACTTCCCGTCGTAATTTAGGGGTGTGATAGACCACCAGAATCGTCTGCGAAACTCACAGTACCACGGGATTAAAGTCTAACAGGATTTGGGTAGGTCTGGCAAGCGAGGCGCAACATGATGTTGCTCTTTTTCCGCTTACCTCTAAGACTTGATTTTAGTCAGCTGATGGAACCAGCGGTGCATTGTCGCCTTCAGCTGGCGGCAATAGGCTCCCATCCAATGAAGGTAGCCCAGCTGGTGCGCTGTTTTCAGTTGGTGCAGCCCCGCCGAAGCGGTCCAAAACTGACGCGCCTGCAGATTTTTGTGCAGCAATGATCGTCAGCGAAATCGAAGTGATGATAAAGCCGATGGCCAGTATCCAAGTCACTTTGCCAAGGGCCGTTGCTGGGGCCCGACCGCTGTTTGCGCCGCCACCGCCGCCGCCCATTCCAAGGCCGCCACCTTCAGAACGTTGCATCAGCACAATGGCGATGAGTCCCAAGGCGAGAATTAGGTGGATGATTAGGACGACGTTTTCCATAGATACCTGCATGGTGTGAGCGCTTCGAGGGGTATCTATGCAAGTTTGTCGTAGGGGGCAAGTGGGCTGGTTGCGCTAATTGTTGTTTGGACCAAACTAGGTGCGATCTTTGCTGGACAACAAGGTCAATCCCCTTGCATGATCTGAAAATGCCCCATGACCATGCTGATCACGACAGTCCAAACGGACACCCGCACACCCTTTTGCCTTCTGACCCCGCATTGCGGGTTAAGGCCCTTGAAACCATCCTGACCCAAAAAGGGTTGATTGAGCCTGCGGCTTTGGATGAAATCATCGAGACCTACGAGACCAAGATTGGTCCGCGCAATGGCGCCCGTGTGGTGGCCAAAGCGTGGCTTGATCCTGCGTTTATGGCAGCATTGCGGGCGGATGCGACGGCTGTTGTGTCCGAACTGGGGTATTATGGTCGCCAAGGCGAACACATGATTGCAGTTGAAAACACGGACACGGTTCACAACATGGTCGTTTGTACATTGTGCAGTTGTTATCCTTGGCCACTGCTTGGCATCCCGCCTACATGGTACAAATCCGACGCGTACCGCGCCCGCGCCGTACGTGAACCGCGTAAGGTTTTGGCTGAATTTGGCGTTGTATTGCCCGACGGTATGGCCGTACGCGTCTGGGATTCCACAGCAGAGACCCGATATCTAGTGATCCCGCAGCGCCCCGTCGGAACCGAAGGGTTGGACGAGGCTGCGTTGATGGACCTGATTACCCGTGACAGCATGATTGGCACAGGCTTGGCGGTCACACCATGAGCCGTGTGCATGACATGGGGGGCCGGTTTGGCGATGGTCCGATTGTGCCAGAGGCCGAAGATGGTGCGGTGTTTCATGAAGATTGGCATGGCCGCGCATTGGCTGTGACATTGGCCGCAGGTGCGCTTGGCAAGTGGAACATTGATATTTCGCGCCATGGCCGCGAATGTTTGCCGCCCGTCGACTATGCGTCGATGTCTTATTACGAAAAATGGATGGCGGGATTGGCTGGCCTATTGGTCGATGCCAATGTGCTGAGCCGTGAAGAATTAGCCTCAGGGGAGGCGATTGGTGCCAGTGATTTGGCTGACAAGCGCATGGACGTCGCAAAAGTGGCCAGTGTGTTGGCTGCGGGTGGACCAGCAGATCGCCCTTGTGATGTTGCGGTGGCGTTTGGTGTCAGTGATATTGTGCGCACACGTCGCATAAACGGCAATCGGTTGGTGGCGGGTGGTCACACACGTCTCCCGACGTATGCAGTTGGGGCGACGGGGCGGATACTGCGGGTTCACGGGACGCATGTTTTGCCTGACAGTTCTGCGCATCATTTGGGCGACGGCGCGGAACCCCTTTATGCGGTGGCATTTGCCGCATCCGAATTATGGGCAAATCCAGAGCACCCGGGTGATGAGGTCGTATTGGACCTGTGGCAAAGCTATCTGGAACGCACAGCATGAGCGCCCCTGAACCTGTTTTTCTAGAACCGTGGCACGCGCAGCTTTTTGCGCTGACTGTCCATTTGAATGAAGCGGGTCGTTTCATTTGGTCTGATTGGGCGCATCGTTTTGGTGCAACTTTGAAGCGTCGCGGTGTCGATAAAGATTTGAACGGGGGGGACGATTATTTCGCTGCGTGGCTTGAGACGCTTGAGGCATATTTGGCCGAGACTGGTGCGGCTTTGCCTGAAGATGTTGCGCTGGTGCGCGATGCTTGGGAGCAGGCGTATCTACGCACACCCCACGGCGATCCTGTGTCGTTGGGGTAGTTTATTGAGGCTCTGCCTCAAACTCCGGAATATTTTTGGCCAAAAGAAATGGGGACTTAAATCTATTGGTCGACGTCGTCCATGTCTGCCTGACCTGAAAGGGTGCGCCGCACGTGGCTCCAACTAAGGCCAACGCCTAGGACCAGTGACAGGGCGATAAGGCCGAGCCACACGTTTAGACCCGCATTGTCGAGTTTAAGAACGCCAAAATCATATAGAACCCACAACAGGGTGCCGACAAATGCCAAGACAAGCATCATCCCGAATCCACCGATCGATCGTAACGTGGCGCGTAGGTAGATGATGTAACCGATCGACAGCAATAATCCCGCCAATACCATCAGTGAAACTGACCCGTCGTTGGGCCCCATCACCCATTTCACAAAGCTGTATTGCGTAGGGTTATAGGTGGCTGCAAGCAGCGCGAGTGCGGTAAGCCAACGTAAAATAAATCCCATAACTGTCGTCCTTCATCTCTTGTGCGACGAAATGAACATCATGGAATGGGCAGAAAGGCAAGAATCAGGTTTCGCCCGCGCACTCACGAGGCTATATGGTCACGGGTTTGCATGAAAAAAGGACCGAGATCATGGCCAATGTAGTAGTTGTCGGCGCTCAATGGGGCGACGAAGGTAAAGGCAAAATCGTCGATTGGCTGTCTGAACGTGCGGACGTTATTGCCCGCTTTCAGGGTGGTCACAATGCTGGCCATACGCTTGTCATCGACGGTAAAGTTTACAAATTATCGCTGCTGCCCTCAGGGATCGTGCGCGGTGGGAAACTGTCTGTCATTGGCAACGGTGTTGTTTTGGACCCGTGGCATTTGAAAGAAGAGATCGCTTTGCTGAAAAGCCAAGGCGTTGAAATTAATCCCGAAAACCTGATGATTGCTGAAAATACGCCGCTGATCCTGCCGGTGCACGGTGAATTGGACCGCGCCCGTGAAGAGGCTGCCAATCCGGGCACAAAGATCGGGACAACCGGCCGTGGTATTGGGCCAGCTTACGAAGATAAAGTGGGCCGTCGTGCCATTCGCGTGGCTGATTTGGCGGATCGCGAAACGCTGGAAACCCGCGTTGATCGCATGCTGGAGCATCACAACACGCTGCGCCGTGGCATGGGCATTGATCCCGTGGACCGCGCGGCCCTGTTGGCCAAGCTGGAAGAAATCGCTGATTCCGTTCTGCAATTTGCTGCCCCTGTTTGGAAGGTGCTGGCCGAAAAGCGCAAAGCGGGCAAACGTATTCTGTTTGAAGGGGCGCAAGGCGCGCTTTTGGATATCGACTTTGGCACCTATCCGTTTGTGACGTCTTCAAACGTCATTGCGGGTCAAGCAGCGACTGGGACTGGCGTTGGACCGGGCGCGATTGATTTTGTTTTGGGGATCGTCAAAGCCTACACCACCCGTGTGGGTGAGGGACCGTTTCCATGTGAATTAGACGACGATGATGGTCAGCGTTTGGGTGAACGGGGCCATGAATTTGGTACTGTTACCGGGCGCAAGCGTCGCTGTGGTTGGTTTGATGCGGTTTTGGTGCGTCAAACTTGCGCAACATCTGGCGTGTCTGGGATTGCTTTCACCAAGCTGGACGTATTGGACGGTTTTGAAGAACTGAAAATCTGTGTGGCGTACGAATTGGACGGCAAACGGATCGATTACTTACCCACCGCTTCTAGCCAGCAGGCCCGTTGCACACCAATCTATGAAACGATGCCGGGGTGGTCACAATCGACTGAGGGTGCGCGGTCTTGGGCCGATCTACCAGCGGAAGCGATCAAATATGTGCGTCGTGTGGAAGAGTTGATTGATTGCCCCGTTGCAATGCTTTCGACCTCGCCAGAGCGCGAGGACACCATCCTTGTAACTGACCCGTTTTCTGACTGATGGCCCTTAGCTATAAAGCCCGCCGTCGTTGGTCATTGGTCGTTTTGTTGGTCGGATTACCGATCTACATCATCGCCGCAGTATGGGTGATGTCGTTTTTCGAAACGCGCCCCCATATTGTGATCGAGGTACTAATATACCTTGGCTTGGGTGTGGTTTGGGCATTTCCGCTTAAGTCTCTTTTCAAAGGCGTGGGGCAGGCTGATCCTGATCAGAAAGACTGAAACCGCGATTTAACGACTGCCATCCTAAAATGCCTAAAATCAAAGCCCCTGCACTTGCGGTGAAAATCGGCAGGTTCAGGGCTTGGCTGCGTCCGATGATTGGCTCTGCATAACGTACGATCAGGCCGGATAAAATCAATCCTATGGGCATCAATCCCCATGCCAGTAGGCGGTAAAGGCTGTTAACCCGTCCCAACATCGCGTCTGGGATTTTACGTTGGCGATAGGACACGGATACGGTGTTCCACGTCAGACCTGCAAATTCGAATATCGCGATTGTAAGGGCAAGGGTCAGCCAATTTGAGGCCATTGCCATAAGCAGGAAACTGGGCGCTGAAACCATTAGGCTGACTTGGGCTGTGCGTTTTGGACCAAAGCGTTTGATGATCGCTTCGGCCATAAATCCTGCAGTGATCCCACCAAGGGCCCCTGCGGCCAAAAGTAGGCCATAGGCTACGGCCCCAAGGTTTAAGTTTTCCTGGACGTGCAGGACCAAGGCGATGGCTGACATTTGGAATACAAGGTTCCAACCGCCTGTAATCAAAGCCAAAGATCGCAATAGGGGGGATGATTTGAGGAAGCGATAAGCTTCTGATAGCTCGGACCGCCAATTTGGCGCAGCCTCGCTTGGTCTGGGTTTGAAGCTGCCTTTTAGGGACATGACGCAGACCAAGGCTACGGCATAGGCAATGCTGTTTAAGGCAAAGGGCGCAGGTGCGAAGGCAGCGATTAAAAAGGCACCAAGCGCTGGGCCGACAAGGGAATTGCCGATCAGTTCGGCGCTCCATAACCGCCCATTTGCACGTTCAAGCGCGTCATGGGTCACAAGGCTGGGCAACATGGTTTGGGCAGCATTGTCACGAAACACTTCGGCCCCGCCGACCAAAAGCGCTGTGGCCATAAGGATGAAGAAAACTGTGGGTTGGACAAGCCCAGTCACGGAAGGCGTTGCAAGTGGTAGCGCCTGCCAGATCACAACGGTGGCGATTGCAAAAGCCACGGCGCGTATCACATCCATCCACAAAATCAGTATGCGACGATCAATACGGTCCGTTACGATTCCTGCAGGGATCGCAAAGATAAACCACGGCAGGCGCAAGGCGACGGGCATCAAAGCCACAAGCAACGGATCACGTGTTAAAAGGGATGCCATCCATGCCCATGCCACCACTGCTATTCCGTCTGCCAGATTGGTCAGACCAGAGGCGGCAACAAAACGGGTGAACGAGGTGTTTGTCACCAACAATATCCTAAATATTTCCCGCAAGTTGGAGCGGCCTGGCGGTGCAAGGTCAAGGCGATTGTTGGGGCAGATACAAAAAGGGCGGCGCTGTCCAGCACCGCCCTTTTGAAATGTTGTGCTTCGGGATTAGCCTGCAGCGCGTGCATCAGGGCGGTAACCGATGTCACCAGTAACGGTGAAACGACCTCCTTTGATCTTTTCGATTTTGCCTGCGCGTAGCAATTTTCCGAAAGACCTTAATCCATCTTCGCGGCTGAAGTTTTCTTTTTCAGCGGAACGGACTTTGCTCATCAATTGTGGCTGGGAAAATTGCTCAAGGCCCTCAACGAAGGACATGTAGGCAGCGGCGGCTTCCAGAAGATCGGGCAGTTCAGTTGCACCCATGTCTTCTGCAAATTCAAGAAAGTTGTCGGCCTCGTTGTTTACTGCAGCGTCTTGCAAAGTAACGCGGCGTGGGCGCACAGGACCACGTGTATCCACTTCGTCACGATCAACGCGTTGCTCTGCAACCAATTTCAGTGGGGCAGTGGGTTCGGTTGTTGTTGGGCGTTCCGAGCGACCTGCACCAGCTGCTGGACGGCGCGGTTTTACAGCTGTCGCCAGATCACTGCGGTAGGCCACTTCTTCTTCTTCAGCTGAGGGTTCGGCCAGTCTTGCATCTGCATTTTTGGCGGCAACGGCGGCCCGTAGATGTGAAAATGCGTCACGGCTTTGTTTGCCTTCTTCATAGTCCATTTGCTGGTCAGCCTCTGCAAGTAGACGCGACAGATCGTCATCGCCATCTTCGCCAATGGCGGGCAAGGCTTGCGGCGTTACCGCTTCGTATTCAAACATGGCGTCTTCGAACAAGGTGTCATCGTCTAGATTATCAAGGCCAGATTCAACCTCGGCAAGATCGCGCGCCAACTCATCCTCGTCCTCGTCAGACAGGGAACTGTCTATGACACCACTGTCTTCGGAACGATCATCTTCATCATCGATTTCTTCCAGGTCACCTTGTGCTATTGCAGCTTCAAGGTCTGCATGTTTGATCTTGATCACACGTGCGATGCGCGCGGGTGGGGTGCTTTCTTCGAAGTCGTCATTAAGGGGCGCATCATCTTCGGCAGAATCAGTTCCGTCTCCAAGGGTGTCATCAAAAAGGTTTTCTTCGTCCTCAATGTCATCAACCGCTTCTTCCACGGGTTCGCTAACATCATCGCCACCTTCAAGACGGGCCAGGATAGCAGACATTTCGTCATCATCCATGTCATCTTGTGCATCTGCAAAAGCATCGGCTTGGCTTGCGGCCTGAATGTCGGCAATCGCATCGGCTTGCACGTCAGTTTTTACGTGTATTTCATCATATGTCTCGACGCTGAAATCTGTAATATCGAAATCATCGGTGGCATCTGCCGTCAGGTCTGGCTTGGCAGCGATTTTACCAACAAAGTTTTCGGCGTGCTGATCCTCGGAAAAGTCTTCATCGTCGCTGGCATGATCCGCGCTTGAGACCACGGCGCGAATACGCTGCAGCTTTGCAGCAATGCTGTCGTCCAATGGTGTTTCGGTAATTTCTGGTTCGGCAATTTCTAATTCTTGTTTGGCTGCTGCACTGGCGGCAAAGAAAGCTTCGGCGTCCGGCAATTCGGCTGCAAGGTCACGTGGTGTTGTTGATGCGGGAGCTTCGTTTAGGTCTTTCGCTTCGGCTGCTGCACGTTCTGCAGCTAGACGAGCTGTTTCTAGGCGTGCGTCTTCCAATCGGGCGGCTTCATCGTCAGCGGCTGCTTTTGCATCTGCTTTGGCCTGAACGCGGGCGATTTCTGCCTGTTCTTCGACTTGCGCCTGCTTCTCTATTTGTGCTTGCGCGGCACGAGCAGCTTCTGCTGCGATCAGTGCTTCGGCTTTTACGTTTGTCTCTGGCGCGGTAAGGGTTGGAGTGTCAGCCTGTTCGGCGTCATCTTTCGCGCTGAGGACAATATTGCAGTCTTGTTCACGTACTTCAACACGGCGCGAAATTTCTTTTTGGGCGATACGCGTCAACATTTCTACATCGGGTTGCGGGGGTTCCGCGCCAAAGCATCTGTCGTCTGATGCCAAGCCGCGGAAATATTCTGCGATTGCTTTCATCGTACCGAATGAATCGTCAAACCCTTCCAAAGTACACGAAAACGTACCGTAGGAGACTGTTAAAACTTTATTGTTACTCATCATAGGATGCTCGTCCTCTGCGGTTTTGCAGGTTCTTGTTTACCCTGTTACTAAGGGCGAAAGCGGCCCGAATCTGTGCCAATGACGGTATTTTTTCAAGGCAAAATTGTGTTGGTTCTCTTAAAATGTGTTTAATAACCCCCAAATGACTTCAATTGTACACAGTTTCAACCCAATCACCCTTATAGGTGGTGGAGAGGTCGGCCCTAAAGATTTGGACCTTGCCCTTCGTATTGCCCCCCGATGTGTGGCGGCAGATGGTGGCGCAAGTGTGGCGTTGGCGGCTGGTATTGACCTTGATGCGGTCATTGGCGATTTTGATTCACTGGACGCTGACGTCTTGGCGCAAATCCCTGTGCACCGACGCCATCATATCTCAGAACAAAACAGTACCGACTTTGACAAATGCCTGCGCAATATCACAGCGCCTGTTGTGGTGGCTGTTGGTTTTAGTGGAGGGCGGTTGGATCATCAGATGGCCGCCATGCACACATTGGTTGCCTGTGTGGATCGTCCTTGTATAATTTTGGGTGCGCAAGAAGTGGTGTTCCATTGCCCGCCCCAGATTACGTTGCCCACGCAGGCAGGTGATGTGGTATCGCTGTTCCCACTTTCGCATGTCGCAGGCACGTCGATGGGCCTTGAATGGCCTATTGATGGTTTGAAGTTCGCGCCTGATCGCTACGTTGGCACGTCTAATCGTGCTGTTGGTCGGCTGACATTAACCATGTCAGGAACAGGCATGCTGTGTATTGTTCCACGTCGTTTATTCGGGGCTGTTATACAGGCGCTGGGTTCACTTGAAGCGCACGAGATGTGGCCCGTTCCCGCAAAATAATGTACACGCTTGCGCCAATTGTGATCGCAATGCCAACAGCAGCCAAACCGTTTGGTAGGTCCTGGAACACCAAAAAGCCGATGATCGTTGCAATTGGGATTTCCAGATATTGCATTGGGGCCAAGGTCGCAGAGGGGGCAAAGCGCAGCGACCATGTCATAAGCAGATGTGCCAAAGTGCCAAGGATGCCGATGGCCCATAACAACCCCCATTCAAACCCGCTGGGCGCAATAAGCGTTAGGACGTTAATGTCCATGCCAGAGGTAACTAGCAGCAGCGGCAACATGATCCCCACGGCCATCACACCGCTGACTGCTTGTAGGCCGATGGGATCGGTTTCTTTTGCAATCTGGCGGGTGATCAGCATGAAGAACGAGAAATTGACCGCAACGCCAAGGGGCAGCAACGCGGGCCATCCAACCTGTACAAAACTAGGTTGCACCACAAGCAATGTTCCGATGAAGCCCGCGATACAGGCGATCAATCGACGGCTGCCGACTTCTTCGCCCAGCACATACTTGCCCAACAAAAGCATAATAAAAGGCATGACAAAGGCGATGGCAACGGCGTCCGCGAGTGGTAGGTATTGTAAGGCTGTGAACATCATGCCAATCCCAAAAATATGCAGGATGGTGCGGACGACTGTAAGTTTCATAACCCTTCCGTGCATCCGCCATGTTCGTTTGGTGGCCCAAACAAGGGGGATTAAAATGACGGCTTGGATTGCAAACCGGACCAAAAGCAACTGACCAAGTGGCACAGACTGTCCCAACACTTTTGCTAGCGCGTCCCCCATAGGGGCAACGATGCAAAAGCCAAGCATAAGTATTATGCCAAGGAGAGGTTTGTCTTGGGTCATGCACGAAAGGTACTGTTAGGAAATGACAACCGCAACTTTTTCAGGGTCTTGAGGCAGTGTTTTTTGCGTCGTATCTGGCTCTAGTTGGCGTCAGTTGTGGGTGTGGTGATGGCATTGGTTTTGCGTTCACGCGCGAGAACATAAAGCCCAGATGCTATGATGATCAACACGCCGAATAAGGTTGTAGGGGTTGGAAGGTCATCAAAGATCATAAACCCCAATATGGTTGCTGCCACGATTTCCAGATATTGTAGGGGGGCAAGCGTGCTTGCAGGGGCGTAGACCATTGCAAAACTGATAAGCAGATGTGCTATGGTCGCCATAACGCCAACCCCGAACATCATTTGAACGGCAAAGATGCTGGGCCAAGCAGGATCAAGGCCCGCGATGTTTGACCCGTCGGCAAAGAGTAGGATCGGCACTGACAGGGCCACTGCGGCCAGCGCAGTGTAAGATTGCATCGCAATAGGGTGCATTTTCTGCGCCATTTGCCGTGTCAGGATCATGTAGACTGCAAAACACGCAGCAGTCCCTAGGGGAAGCAAGGCGACGGAACCAGTGTCGGCAAAGCTGGGTTGGATCACAAACAGCGCCCCGACAAATCCGACGATGCAGGCGATGATGCGTCGCGCTCCTACAGTTTCTTTCAAAATCCATGCGCCAAGCAACGTCAGGATAAACGGTTCTACAAAGAACACAGCGATGGCGTCCGCTATGGGCATGGCCCGCAGGGCGGTAAAGAAAAGGCCTGTCGCAACCATGATGAGGATGGCGCGGATCAAGTGAAGTCCGATTTCTGCGCGATTGGGCCGATGCAGAACTGACATAAAGGCAGCAATCGGCAGCAACAGGCTGGATTGCACAATAAACCGTCCAGCCGTTACCTGCGCTACTGGAATTTCATGCGGCACCAGTTTGGCGAAGACATCGATCCCCGGGGCAAGTGCGGCACCTGCCGCCATCAATAAGACGCCGGTCAGGGGGGACGTCGCCCGTTTCATCAACAGTTGGGCACGTTTACAGCCAGCCCGCCAAGAGAGGTTTCTTTGTATTTTGCCGACATGTCCTCGCCCGTTTGGCGCATGGTTTCGATACAGGCATCAAGGGGGACAAGATGTGTGCCGTCGCCGCGCAGGGCAAGGGATGCTGCAGACACGGCTTTGATCGCGCCAAGGCCATTACGTTCAATACATGGCACTTGCACCAACCCCCTGACGGGGTCACAGGTCATGCCAAGGTGGTGTTCCAACGCGATTTCGGCGGCGTTTTCTACTTGTTCAGGGCTACCACCCATAACAGCACACAAGGCGGCGGCGGACATGGCGGCGGCGGACCCAACTTCGGCCTGACAGCCCGCTTCGGCCCCAGAGATAGAGGCGTTGTATTTCACAAGCCCCCCGATAGCGGCTGCAGTCAGCAAGAAGTCCTCGATATGGGATTCAGATGCGCCCGGAACGTGATCAAGGTAGTAGCGCAACGTTGCGGGCAGAACGCCCGCGGCCCCGTTTGTGGGGGCGGTGACAACTTGCCCACCCGCGGCGTTTTCTTCGTTCACGGCCATAGCGTAGACGCTCATCCAGTCGTTGATGGTGTGGGGTGCGGATTGGTTTAGGCCCCGTTCTGCCAGCAATGCGTCATGGATGCCTTTGGCGCGACGTTTCACGTTCAGACCACCGGGTAAGATGCCGTCGATGACAAGCCCGCGGTTGATGCAGTCATTCATCACCTGCCACAAGCGGGCGGAGCCTTTTTTAAGGTTTTCGGAGCCGCCGCGGGATTCTTCGTTGCTGCGTTTCATGGCAGCGATGGTTTTGCCTGACGCTTTGCACATCTCCAACATTTCAGCCGCTGATTTGAACGGGTAGGGGACGGGATCGCCTTCATCCGTGGCTTTTCCTGCGGCCAATTCTTCTTCAGTCATCACAAACCCGCCGCCGATAGAATAAAACACTTGGCTTAGGATGGTGTCGCCTTGGGCGTCGGTTGCCATCAGAATCATTCCGTTGGCGTGGCCCGTCAACTGGGTATCGTAGTCAAAAATCAGGTCGGTTTTGGGGTCGAACCGCAAAGGGGGAAGGTCGTCAGGTGTAAGGGTGTGCGTGTCGTTCATGGCGGCCATCACGGCCTCGGCTTTTTCGTTGTCGTAAGATTCAGGCACAAAGCCCGCCAACCCAAGGATCGTGGCGCGGTCCGTCGCGTGGCCTATGCCTGTAAATGCAAGTGAGCCGTGTAGGGATGCTTTGACCCCAGCGAATTCAAATGGGGAAGCCCGCATCATATCAAGGAACCGCGCGGCGGCGACCATTGGGCCCATTGTATGGGACGAGGAGGGGCCGATGCCAACTTTGAACATCTCAAAAACGGATAGAAACATTTATGTAGCACTTCCTTCGGGAGGGTTTGAAATTTCGGGCGCGGTAAATGGGGTGGCATTCATTCCCTCGGCCTTGATCAGGCCTTGGGTCACGGGCAACACTTCAAGGCGCAAGCACATATCGTGCAGGGCAGGATAGTTGGCGATGCTGTGCCAACTGTGGTCTTGGTCTGTTGGGTAGATCGCGGGCCAACGCAGGGTGGCGGCGATATAGAAATCCAACGCGCTGGGTGTTTTATGTGCGCACCATTTGCGGCCTTGGGTGGCAAGGGTGTTCAGTTTTGTATGATGGGCCATCAGGGCGTGTTGTGCACGATCCCGTAAAATCGCCTGATGCGCTGGATCTGGTCCAATGAATTGTTCGGGGTAGAACAGTTGGCGCAATGTGGGGTGCACTGTGTTGGACACAAAGAACAACCACTTTAAGAAGTCGCCCCGTTCAATGTCGCCAGGCGCGGGGCCAAGGCCGCCATGATGATCCGCGAGCCACAGCAGGATCGCGCCTGTCTCAAAAATCACACCTTGATCGGCTTCAAGCGTCGGGATCAGGCCATTGGGGTTCAGGGCTGTGTAGGCATCAGAGCGTTGCGCATTGCGACTACGGTCCACCAACGCGCACCTATACGTCACGCCAATTTGGTCCAGCGCAAGGCGGACCACCAGTGAGGCGTTGTCAGGGGCGTAATGCAATACATAAGTCATTGCGCCTTAATACGCCGTCGGGCCCCAAGCGTCCTATCAAAAGCGACATTCCAACGTGAAGAGCGGACGTGATCTAGCAGTGCGTGCAAGTTGCAGGCGTCGCATTTGTGATTTGGCGCGTTTCTAGCTGGATTTGCACCTAAATCACCGTGCTTTATACTCGCACCTGCGCCCACACTTTCCTATAATGTGGACGATAACTGGGGAGTCGCTGCTATGGCCGGAGAAATGTTGCCCATCGACAAAGCAAAGTTTGTTGCCGCCAAGCGCGCTGCGGAATACATTGAGGACGGCATGCGTGTAGGTTTAGGCACCGGCTCAACCGCGGCATGGTTGGTCAGGTGTTTGGGCGAGCAAGTGCGCAATGATGGTCTGCGTATCAAAGGGATTCCAACATCGACACGCACTGCAGAATTGGCGCGTGAGGTCGGCATCGAAATTATCTCGCTGGACGAGGCGAAGTGGCTGGACATTACCATCGACGGTGCAGACGAGTTTGACGGCGATCTAAATCTGATCAAAGGTGGCGGCGGCGCATTGCTGCAAGAAAAGATCGTCGCAACGGCATCCGATCAAATGGTCGTCATTGCGGACATCGGCAAAGAGGTCGAATCCCTTGGCAATTTCCCTCTCCCGATCGAGGTCATTCCCTTTGGCTGGCAGACCACCCAAGCATTGGTTGAGGAAACCCTTATTTCTATGGATGTCTTGGGCCGCCAATCTTCACTGCGAATGAATGGAGACCGGTCGTTTATCACGGACGAAGGCAACTATATTCTGGACCTGCATTTGAACCGCATCGGTCACCCGCGTCAGTTGGCGATGGTGTTAAATCAAATGCCAGGGGTGGTTGAAAACGGTTTGTTTATTGATATCTGTGACGCTGTTGTGATTGGATACGGCGATGGCCGTGTTGAAGTGCGCGACATCAATGAAGGCACAGTTGAACAGAATAAGATTGATTTTGTCGAAACGGACAATTTGTTCAGCGACCTTCAAGAGTGAAATTGATCAATATGATTTTCAAACGTGCGCCAAGACGGAAGATGTTTGTGACTGACAGCTTTCTAATAACGGGTGGATGCAGTGTCTACTCTCTGTATTTGGCACGTTCCAGCAATGTTATCTATGATTGGCTTTTTGGAGGTCTGTTTCTGTTGTGGTCTGTTTATATACTGTTGAATTTTATTGTGCTGCGCACGGTTGCACGGCTTGAAGATGATGGTATCGAGGTCATACGTATCACCTGCCGCGTTTGGGTAAATTGGAGCGAACTACAATGGGCCTAACTCACACCAGATAAGCTGACGCTGATCCCTCAACCCTAAATGCCGCCTAAAACCAGCAATGAACGTGGAGTAAATACAATGGCTTTTGACTATGATCTTTTTGTTATTGGCGGTGGATCTGGTGGCGTACGTGCGGCCCGTGTTGCGGCTGGCGAACATGGCGCGAAGGTCGCGTTGGCTGAAGAGGATCGTTATGGTGGCACCTGCGTTATCCGCGGCTGTGTCCCTAAAAAGCTGATGGTCTTTGCATCTGGTTATGCGGATATCGAAGCCGAGGCTGGTGCCTACGGCTGGGACATCACTTTGGGTGATTTCAACTGGGCACGCTTCAAGGGCAAGCTGCATGCTGAACTGGACCGCCTTGAAGCGATTTATCGCCGCCTGTTGGCCAACGCTGGTGTGGAAACATTTGATGCCCGCGCAACGGTGAAAGACGCGCATACGGTTACCCTGTCCACGGGTGAGGAAAAGACCGCTAAGCATATCTTGGTGGCCGTTGGGGGTCATCCAACACGTCCTGATATGCCGAATGCTGATGCGGGTATTGTATCTGACGACCTGTTTGACCTGCCAGAGCTGCCAAAATCGCTTTTGATCATTGGGGGCGGTTACATCGCGTCCGAATTCGCTGGTGTGATGAATGGTTTGGGTGTGGCTGTGACGCAGTATTATCGCGGCGAACAAATTTTGCGTGGCTTTGACAATGAAGCCCGTACATTGGTGGCCGAACAGATGGTCGAAAAAGGCATCGATCTGCAATTAAACACTGACATCGCTGAAATGGAAAAACGGGATGGCGGTGTGTGGACGAAATCTGTGGCGGGGCACGAAGCGGTCTTTGATCAAGTTTTGTTTGCGACGGGTCGCAAACCCAACACCGACGGTTTGGGCATTGAAGAAGCTGGTGCTGCGCTGGGCCGTGGTGGTGAAATCGTTGTGGATGAATACAGCCAAACGGGCGTGCCATCGATTTATGCAATTGGCGATGTGACCAACCGCGTAAATCTGACACCTGTGGCAATTCGTGAAGGAATGGCCTTTGTGCAGACGGTATTTGTGGGCAATCCAACACCTGTGGATCACGATTTGATCCCATCGGCGATATTTACGCAACCTGAAATGGGCACGGTGGGGTTATCTGAGGAAGACGCCCGCGCACAAGAACCAATCGAGGTTTACGCAACCACGTTCAAACCAATGCAATCCTCGTTTGCGGGCAAACCAGATCGTGTGATGATGAAATTGATCGTATCCCAAGCCTCGCGTGTGGTACTGGGCTGTCATATTGTCGCGCCAAACGCGGGTGAAATGATCCAATTGGCGGGAATCGCGATCAAGATGGGTGCAACAAAAGAAGACTTTGACGCGACTGTGGCGGTACATCCGACCATGTCCGAAGAAATAGTAACAATGAAAACCCCGTCACGTACGTGACGGACAACTCAAACTCTGTCACGTAGGTGACGGACAATTTACACGAAACACTTAAACACGACGCATTGATCTTGAAATTTGGACCTGAAAGCACAGGTATGATAGCAAGAGATAAGTCTCGTAAAATAGGGAATAACGCGAACATGGCTGGCAATACAGGCGGCCCCTGGGGGGGCGGCGGCAATTCGGGCGGTAACAACGGCGGCGGCAACGGCGACGACGGTAATCGTGGGAACAATGGTAGTGGCAATAACGGCGGCGGGCGCAAGCCTGACAATGATGGTCCACAGATCTCAGAAATTGATGAACTGGTGAAAAAAGGCCAGGAGCAACTGCGCGTCCTTATGGGCGGTCGTGGTGGCAAGGGTGGCTCCAACGGGTCTGGCAATGGCGGCGGTGGCGGCCCTGCGCTGACACGCGGCACGTTTGGCTTGGGTGCCGCTGCAGCGGTTGCTATGTGGATTTTTGCAAGTGCCTACACGGTCAAACCAGAACAACAATCGATTGAGTTGTTCCTTGGCGAATTTTCGGGTATCGGAACGGCTGGTTTCAACTTTGCGCCTTGGCCATTGGTCAAAGCTGAAGTGTTTGATGTAACAACCAACAGAACCGAAACCATCGGTGTTGCGCGTACGTCTGGCAATGACGGTTTGATGCTGACAACGGACGAAAACATCGTCGACATCGACTTTGAAGTTGTTTGGAACGTCAAGAACGCGCGTGATTTCAAATTCTCGCTCCGTTCACCTGAAAGTTCGGTCATCGCAATTTCCGAAGCAGCGATGCGTGAAGTTATCGCTTTATCAGAGCTTGCTCCAATTTTGAACCGTGATCGTGCCAGCGTTGAAGTCGACGTGCGTGAATTGATCCAGTTGACCTTGGACAATCGCGAGACTGGCATCAACATTCTGCGTGTGAACGTTAAGAAAGTGGATCCGCCAAGCCAAACTGTTCGCATGGTTGACGGCAGCGGTAATGTTTCAACCGTGTCTGTTGTGGATGCGTTCCGTGACGTTCAGGCTGCAGAACAAGAGCGTGACCGTTTGGAGCGTCAAGCGGATGCATATGCCAACCGAAAGACAGCTGAAGCCCGTGGTGAATCTGCGCAATTGCTTGAAGCTGCCGAAGGTTATCGTGCCCGTGTGGTCAACGATGCTGTAGGTGAATCCAGCCGTTTCTTGGCTGTGTTGACAGAATATCAAGCGGCGCCAGAAGTGACGCGCAAACGCCTGTATCTTGAAACTATGGAAAAGGTTTTGGGTGGTGTCGACAAGATTATTCTTGAGAACAATGGCGATGGTGGACAGGGTGTTGTCCCTTACCTATCACTCAACGAATTGCGTAAAAATGGAGGGTCAAACTGATGCGGAACTCTAGCTATTTGATCCCTGTGGTTGCGATTTTGGTTGCAGGTATTTTGTCGTCTATGTTCATCGTGGATGAACGTGAAAAGGTACTGATCTTGCGATTTGGTCAGATTAAACAAGAGATTACGGAACCTGGCCTTGGCTTTAAAATTCCGCTTTTGGATGAAGTTGCCCGGTACGAAGACCGTATTCTAACAATGGAAACCGAACTGATCGAGGTCACACCGGCCGACGATCGCCGTTTGGAAGTGGATGCGTTTGTTTTGTACCGCATCACCGACGTCAAACAGTTCCGCCAAGCCCTTGGTGGGGGTGGTGAACGTGAGGCCGAAGGGCAGTTGCGCGGTATTTTGGACTCCCAGATCCGTGCAGTATTGGGTTCCGCAGGGGTGACATCAAATACCATCCTGTCGCCTGAACGTGCAGCCTTGATGGGTCTGATCCGTGATCAATCTGACAGACGTGCCCAAGCTTTGGGCCTTTCCATCGTCGATGTGCGTCTGCGTCAAACAAACCTGCCAGAGCAGAACTTTGCGGCGACCTTGCAGCGTATGATTGCTGAACGGGAACGTGAAGCAACGGACGAACGTGCCCGCGGTCGTGAAGCGGCCCAACGTGTTACGGCCCTTGCGGATCGTACTTACGAGGAAATCTTGTCGGCAGCCCGTCGTGATGCGAGCATTGCCGAAGGTGAAGCAGACGCAGCCCGTAACAAAATCTTTGCGGATGCTTATGGTCAGGATCAGGAGTTCTTTGAATTCTACCGTTCGTTAAGAGCCTACGAAACAGCAATCAAAGGCGAAAACTCTACCATGGTTATGTCGCCTGACAGTGAGTTCTTTAACTACTTTAAGAGCGACCAAGGGGCTGCATCGCAGTGATTGCACTGATATTATTGGCCATCGGTTTGGTCATGATTGTCGAGGGGCTGGCATACGTGCTGGCCCCTCTCTTTATCGAACAAGTACTTGAAATGTTGCGCAGCTTATCCGAACCCAGCCGTCGTCAGATGGGGGCTTTGATCGCAGTTGGCGGATTGCTGTTTGTCTGGGCAGCTTTTCAGTTGAATGTTTCACTTTAACCGCCATTTGTTACAGATATCACATCTTCCTTTCACGGTTTGTTCATAAACGGTTGAATGGGTCGCGATACTCACCATCTTTTGTATTGAAGTCTGCACTACCTAGATGCAGGCTATGTTTGACGTGCAGTGATGCGCAAAATGGCCGATGTGGCCCGGTACTTACAGGAGACGATGAATGCAGCCCAAAGCGGTAGCCTTGTCGAAAGAAATGAAACCCCTAATTCAAATGCGTGGCCTTTGGCTGGGATTTTTGGCGACAGCGCTGATTCTAGCGCAAGTTATAATGGCCAATGCCCGACCCGAAAGCCTTGCCCCACTGGCAGAGAAAATCAGCCCCTCAGTTGTGAACATCACAACTTCCACTGTTGTGGAACGTCCTACTGGTCCTCAAGGTATCGTGCCCGAAGGCTCCCCATTTGAGGACTTTTTTAACAACCGTCGCAACAATGACGAAGGCAACGGTCAACGCCCACGCCGTTCTTCTGCGTTGGGTTCTGGTTTTGTGATCTCTGAAGATGGGTACATTGTAACCAACAACCACGTCATCGAAGGCGCGGATGAAATCCTGATTGAATTCTTTTCGGGCGAAGAACTGCCTGCGAAAGTGATCGGTACTGACCCGAACACAGACATCGCATTGTTGAAAGTTGAAACAGACGTTCCTTTGCCGTTTGTTCCGTTTGGCAACAGTGACGGCGCGCGTGTTGGCGACTGGGTCATCGCGATGGGCAATCCATTGGGCCAAGGGTTTTCTGTTTCGGCAGGTATCGTATCAGCCCGTAACCGCGCCTTAAGCGGCACCTATGACGACTACATCCAGACAGATGCAGCGATTAATCGTGGGAACTCTGGCGGCCCCTTGTTCAATATGGACGGCGAAGTTGTTGGTGTGAACACCGCAATCCTGTCCCCAAATGGTGGGTCTATTGGCATCGGGTTCTCTATGGCGTCCAACGTCGTATCCCGTGTTGTGGATCAATTGCGCGAGTTTGGTGAAACACGTCGCGGTTGGTTGGGTGTACGCATCCAAGACCTGACTGATGATCTGGCTGAAGGGTTCGGATTGGACAGCACTGACGGTGCATTGGTCAATTCGGTTCAGGAAGGTCCATCAAAAGACGGCGGCATGCTGGACGGCGATGTGATTGTGAATTTTGCAGGCAAGCCTGTGAAAGACACACGTGGTCTTGTGCGCAGTGTTGCCAACAGTCCAGTGGGCGAAACCGTGCGTGTGATTGTGCTGCGTGAAGGCAAATCAGTGACGTTGAAAATCACGTTGGGCCGTCGTGAAGAAGCAGAAAAAACCGTGCAAACGGCAGCGCCAGTACCTGAAGAAGAAGCCGCACCTGAGACAAAGATGCTGCTAGGCCTGACGCTTAGTGTGCTGACGGACGAGTTCCGCAGGGGGCTTGGTCTTGAGGCCAACCAAACAGGTCTGGTGATCACTGAAGTTGATGAAGCGTCTGAAGCGTTCGAAAAAGGACTGCGCGCAGGGGATGTGATCACAGAAGCGGGTCAAGAAAAGATCGAAGGTATTGCTGATCTTGATGCGCGATTGGCCGAAGTCAAAGATGCAGGTCGCAAGTCACTGCTTTTGCTGGTGCGTCGTGGTGGTGATCCACGGTTTGTGGCCCTTAGCCTCGCTGACTGAAACGGACCGTAATAAAAAGAAAAAGGCATCCCTTTGGGGGTACCTTTTTGGTTGGTCATTCGGATTTGCGCGGTACAGCCACCAAGCCAAGTGATCGGGCCGATGCGACGGTTAGGTTCCCACTGTCAAACCCACCACCCAGCTGAAATTTGCGAATAGCGCGGCGTGCCTGATTGTCCATCAATCCTGTGGCGTCGCCCCTATAGGTTCCCCTTACCGACAGGGCGCGTTGTCGGCTTGCGACAAAGTCTTCGGTCAGCAGATTTGGACAGATGGTTTCAAACCAAGTGTCGCGACGTGGGCGGACGATCTGCTGTATGTCTTCTTTTTTGTAAACTGCTGGAACCTGAATGCGGCCGTCTGAACTGACTTGCGCGGGTGTTATGAGGGTCTCGCGGTTTATGGTTTCGATCACTGCAGGGGACACTGTTTTTCCCCAACACGTACCTGCGGCGGCCCCATCTGGTGCGTCTTGGGCAAACCCGATGGTCTGCGCCGAATGGGACGCCGAGGTGCCTGACCTTGCATTTCACAAGCCGCCACAGTGCACAACACAGCTGCCATCGCGGGGAGGGTCCAATTTGTCATTCTGGTTTGCCTGTCTGCTTGTTTTTTGCAAAGTTAATCTGTTTTGTGCGTGGTGCCTAGCGCCTGAATTTACGTGCGCGGCATTGCGACATCCAGAAATCAGCTATGCATATATCACAAAAGGGGCTGGCCTTGTTTAAAGGTGCTGGGTAGACAGTTTCAAACGATTTTGAAGGGGACCGAAATGGCCAAGATCACGTATATCGAACACGGCGGCAAACAGCATGTTGTTGAGGTTGCCAACGGCATGACCGTTATGGAAGGCGCACGCGACAACAACATTCCAGGTATCGAGGCTGATTGTGGTGGCGCATGTGCATGTTCCACCTGCCACGTGTACGTGGATGCGGCTTGGGTCGAAAAGGTTCCGGCCAAGGACGACATGGAAACCGACATGTTGGATTTCGCGTATGAGCCTGACGAAACTCGGTCGCGTTTGACCTGCCAGATGAAGGTAACCGATGCGTTGGACGGCTTAATCGTTACGATGCCTGAAAAGCAAATCTAATGTTGGCCAACTAGGTGGGAATGGGCCCGCGGCGTGTGCTGAAACGGTATGTGCTGTGTCCTGCCCACCGTATGCTGTTGATTGGTCTGATTTTGCCAGCGTCACAAGCCGCTGCGCAATCGATCACCAGCGCCGATTATACAACCCCAACAACGCGGTATGCGCATGGCATCCTTGGCGATGCGATTGAACATGGCGCGCTGGCGTTGAAGCTTAGCAATGGTCGTGTGATTTCAGTGACATTGCCAATCTCGGATGTTTCTGAAGATACGTCACCACGTCTATCGGACATGGATGGTGACGGAAATCCAGAAGTTATCGTAGTCCAAAGCAATCGAAGCTTGGGCGCAAAATTGGCAATTTACGATGAAACTGGGCTGATTGCAGATACCCCCTTTATCGGTCGCGCCAATCGCTGGCTGGCCCCGTTGGGTGCTGCTGACCTTGATGGTGATGGTGTGATCGAAGTTGCTTATATTGACCGTCCGCACCTTGCCAAAACCCTGCGAATTTGGCGCTTTGTGGCGGGTGAATTAATCCATGTGGCCGATCTGGGGAGCTTCACCAACCACCGTATTGGTGAACGTGACATCGCAGGTGGTATCCGCACCTGTAATGGAAGGCCTGAAATGATTGTTGCCAGTGCAGATTGGTCACAATTGGTCTCAGTTGCCTTTGATGGTGCTGAGTTTCAGGCTGAAACGCTTGGCCGCGATACATCGCGCCCAGCTTTTGCCAATGCGATGGTCTGCAAAGACAGTTAGCCCAACGCCCGCCACCCAATGTCACGGCGGCAAAACCCTTCGGGCCACTCAATTTTATCGACCATCGCATATGCCCGCGCCTGTGCTTCAGTCAAGCTGTCACCTCGTGCGGTCACATTCAAAACCCGACCGCCATTTGCAACGATCAAACCGTCGTGGGTTGCGGTGCCTGCGTGAAAGACCATATTCATGCTGTCTTGGGGTAGTGCGTCCAAGCCACCGATGACACTACCTTTTTCATAGTTACCCGGGTATCCATTGGCCGCCAATACAACGGTCACCGCATGGTCATCAGCCCAGTTGGGTTTGACCTTTGCCAGTTGGCCTTTGGACGCAGCAAGGAGCAAATCCAACACCTGTGCACCCAAACGCATCATCAGAACCTGACATTCAGGGTCGCCAAAACGCACGTTGTATTCAACCAGCCGTGATTGGCCATTTTCGATCATGAGGCCAGCGTAAAGGATACCTTGGTAGGGTGTGCCGCGGCGCACCATCTCGGCCATAGTGGGGCGGATGATCTCGTCAATCGCCTTTTGCGCAATGGCATCCGTTAGAACAGGAGCAGGGGAATAGGCACCCATTCCCCCCGTGTTGGGGCCTGTGTCGCCGTCGCCAACGCGCTTGTGGTCTTGGGCGGTACCGATAGGGAGAACGTCCATACCATCGCACAGGATGAAATAGGATGCTTCTTCGCCGGTCATGAACTCTTCAATCACAACTTCTGCGCCCGCCGCGCCAAATGATCCGTCAAACATGTCGTCAATGGCGGCCTCGGCCTCAGCCAAAGTGTCGGCGATAATGACACCTTTGCCTGCCGCCAAGCCATCCGCTTTGACCACAATTGGTACATCTTGGCGGCGAACATATTCTTTTGCAGCCTCAGCGTCAGTAAAGTGACCATACGCCGCCGTTGGGGCTGATGCAGCATCACAAATTGCTTTGGTGAAGGCCTTCGATGCTTCTAGTTCAGCAGCCGCTTTGGACGGTCCAAAGACCAGCACACCTGAATCACGCAAACGATCGGCAACACCCGCAGCCAACGGAGCTTCTGGCCCAATCACCACAAAATCAATTGCATTCTCAACGACGAATCCCACAACTTGAGCGCCGTCGTTAATATCAAAATCAGCGCATTCAGCGATTTGGGCGATCCCGGCATTGCCGGGGGCCACGATTAAACGATCAGATTTGGGGTTTTGCAGAATGGCCCAAGCCAGTGAATGTTCGCGTCCACCGCCGCCGAGGATAAGAATATTCATGGGGTTGCTCCTGATGTGCTTGGCCTTAGGGTTGAGGCGTTCTAAGCTGTGGGTGAGCAGAGGTAAAGAAGACTGATGATGGACCTACTTGATGATCCCGCCGAGGGTATGAATTCGCCAGAATTCAGCGTGACCGAACTTTCGGGCGCAATTAAACGCGTGATTGAGGGTGAATTCAGCCATGTGCGGATCAAGGGAGAGGTGGGGCGGGTGTCGCGCCCCCGTTCGGGCCACATCTATCTTGACCTAAAAGACGATAAATCGGTCATCAATGGGGTGATTTGGAAAGGGGTTGCAGGGCGTTTGCAAACTCAACCCGAAGAGGGGATGGAAGTTGTGGCTACGGGCCGCGTCACCACCTTTGGCGGGCAGTCCAAATATCAGATCGTAATTGAGGATATCAAACCCGCTGGCATGGGCGCACTGATGGTTTTGTTGGAAAAACGCAAAGCCCTGCTTGACGCTGAGGGACTGTTTGATCCCACGCGCAAACGTCCACTACCATATTTGCCTGACGTTATTGGGGTCATCACTTCGCCTTCAGGTGCCGTGATTCGCGACATTTTACACCGCTTGCGGGATCGATTCCCACGCAAGGTTTTGATATGGCCTGTGGCTGTTCAGGGGGCAAAATGTGCGCCCGAGGTGTCCCGTGCGATTGAGGGGTTCAATGCATTAACGATTGGTGGTGCAATCCCACGCCCCGATTTGCTGATTGTCGCCCGCGGTGGTGGGTCTGTTGAGGACTTGTGGGGCTTTAACGAAGAAATCGTAGCGCGGGCTGCTGCGGCATCGGGCATTCCGTTGATTTCTGCCGTGGGACACGAAACGGATACAACCCTGATCGATTTTGTCTCGGACAAACGAGCACCAACACCGACGGCTGCAGCCGAATTGGCCGTGCCTGTACGGCATGAGCTGATGGCATGGTTGGACCAACAAGGCGCGCGGATGACCACCTCGCTGAGTGGTGGATTGCAACGGCGGTCCCAACGTCTGCGCGATCTGTCGCGGGCTTTGCCACGCCTAGAAACGCTATTGGACGGACCACGTCAGCGTTTGGATACGACCAGCGCACGGCTTGGACCTGCGCTTATGTCCGGCGTGCAGCGGCGCAAAGTGCGGCTTGCAGATGCGGCGGGCGGACTGCGTCCGGCCGCAATGCAGCGAATGATCGGAAATGAACGCCGCCGTTTGGATGGTTTGGCTGCACGTTTGCGTCCTGCGCTTGAACGGTCAATTGCCGTTAAAACAGATCGGTTTATGGCACGTGCTGGACGTTTTGATTTAGGCGTGGTTAACGGGGAATTGGAAACACGTCGTCAGTCGGTTGCTGCTTTAACCCAGCGTATCGCGGATGCAGGCCAACAGCGGGTGAGCGCTGCCCGCAACCAGATCGATGCGATGGATCGTTTGCGCCTGACTTTGGGGTATGAAGCCACTTTGACCCGTGGCTATGCAGTTGTGCGCGGTGACGGGGATGTTGTGACGACAAAGAAGGCAGCGGGCCAAGCGCAGGCTTTGGAAATCCAGTTTGCAGATGGCCGATTGATGGTTGGTGGCAAAACAGCATCCACGCGCAAAGCTGCCGCCAAACCATTGGATCAAGGATCACTGTTCTAGTTAGCCACGCAATTTAGCCACCCAATCTAGCCGACGTGGAACAGCGTATCGAACAGCCGTGGGTCGATGCTTGCGTTTGCAAATGTCGGACCTTGGGTAAGAATCGAAACCGCGTCGTGGCTGTGCAAGCTTTCTTGATGGCTGGCGACAATACGAAAGTCGACAACCCGTTTGTCCGCTAACAATTGTTCGCAAAACAGCCGTGCTGCGTCTTCGACAAAGATTGGGTTTGCGGCATTGAGTTCGGCAAACGCCTGTTCGTCTTCGCGTTTCACCATGACTTGGGTCTCTGTGGGAACTGCACGACGACAAGCCTCGATCAGGTCTTCAAACCACAAGGTATCGGTATCTTGGTCGACAACAACAGACACCCGCGCGACGGATCGTTGCGAGTGGGGCGTTGCCAATTGCCCACGTGTGGTACGGGCATGTTCGGCCAATTCCAGCGAACAGGGGCAGGTAGAGGAGTAAACATAATCGAGGTGCATGATTTTTTGGCGCACGCCGCCTTGCTCCACCAATTCAAGCGCGATGTCGTAGTATTGATAGCCCGATAGGCCGGAACGCAGGCTTTGAATTTTCATTGGATAGCTGAATCGCATCTGGATGCGAGCATCAAAGCTTTCCAAATCGGTTATGTAATCATCAAGTGCCGCTTCAATCACCTCAAAGCTAAAGGCCGCTTCGCTGTGTTTGTAAAACGAGCGCATGATACGGGACATGTTGATGCCCTTTTTATCGGCTTCAAGACTGACAGATCCTGTCACAGAAGTTTCCAACATCACGGGTGCGCCGTTGCGTGTTCCATAGTGTACGGGGAGGCGGAAGTTTGAAATGCCGACGTGCTGGATTTGCTGTTTTGCGCCTTTAATCAGGCTGGAGGGGCCATTCTGAAGATCAGGCAGGGACGCCTTGTAAGCTGCGTCAACTTTAAATTCCGCTGGGTATTCACGGTTTAATTCTTCGGTGCCAGCCAAGTTCGATCCAGGGATCAGGTTTGCGATCGAAGGATCCAATTCCAAAATTTCTGTTTCCGTAGCCGATTCCGCCCATTGGCGTAGCACTTTCAATGCATCTTCGGCGTGGGTGCGAGCGGGTATTGAGTGTGATTTGGGCGAATGAACATTCATTAAGTAGCCCCCCTTTGTTGCCTCATAGATTAATATATAGGGTGTCGGACGGATATTTGCCAACGTCCAAAAGGAAAAGGCGTGGTTTGGATGGCAAGATCGTAATTATGTTAGTTGGGTTGGGGGCGCTGCCCCCGCGCTTTGCGCTCCCCCGGGGATATTTTCGGCCAAAAGAATGGGGCTGCTTGCTCGGTTTCTCTTAACCTTAAATACTCATTTTGCGACTTCAAGTGCCTGCTTTATGTCTGCGATCAGGTCATCCGTGTCTTCAATCCCGATCGAAATCCGTACCAACCCATCTGTAATTCCCAACTGGTCTTTTTGTGCCTGAGGTAGGCGTTGATGTGTTGTGGTTGCGGGATGGGTCAAAATTGTTTTTGCGTCGCCAAGATTGTTCGAGATGATAGCAATCTTCACCGCGTTCAGAAACTTGAACGCTGATTTTCGCCCGCCTTTAACATCAATGGACAGCATCGTCCCGCCTTTGCCCATTTGGGTCGCAACCAAGTCAAATTGTGGGTGATCACTAAGTCCCGGATAAATGACTTTTTCAAGTCCAGCGTGACCTTGCAGACTTTCAGCCATCATCTGGGCGGTAGCCGTTTGTGCCCGCACGCGTAGGTCCATTGTTTCCAAGCCCTTAAGGTGAAGCCACGCCGTGAACGGGGACATCGAACCACCTGTGTGCTTCATATAAGGTTCAACTGTTTTGCGGATAAAGTCACGAGTGCCAAGGATGATACCACCCAATGCCCGTCCCTGACCATCGATGTGTTTGGTGGTAGAATAGACAACCACGTCGGCACCTTGTCCAATGGCATCCGAATAAACAGGTGTTGCAAAGACGTTGTCGACGACAACCAATGCGCCACTTGCATGGGCGATGTCAGAAACACCTTTGATGTCGATTACTTCGAGGGTGGGGTTGGACATAGATTCAAAAAACACAGCCTTCGTTTCCGACGTAATCGCTGCACGCCATTGATCCAGATCAGCCCCGTCAACAAAGGTAACGGTAACACCGTAACGTGTCAGAATATCTTCGAGCACATAAAGGCATGACCCAAACAATGCACGTGATGACACCACCTTGTCGCCAGCTTTTAGCATCGACATGAGCGCGCCGGATACCGCCGCCATGCCAGAGGCGGTGGCAAAGCCATCCTCAGCCCCCTCAAGGGCCGCGATCCGATCTTCGAACATTTTGACCGTAGGATTTCCGTAGCGCGCATAAATAAACTCGTCAGGTCCAGCTTCTTCAAACCGCGCGGCGGCGTCTTCGGCTGTGTCGTATACAAACCCTTGGGTTAGGAAAATCGCCTCGGATACCTCGCCGTATTGGCTGCGGCGTGTGCCTGCATGCACGGCTGTAGTGCGTGGGTTCCAGTCGTTTGTCATCATTTCTCTCCACGATGTCGCGCTGTGGCCAAAAAAGGGCTGGCCACGAAAAAGCCCCCGAACGCGTGGTCAAGCGAAGGGGGGCTTCATCCTGACCTTTTAGCGGAATATTTTACGTGGCCCGCAATCCGGTAACAAATCGCCACAACAATTTACTACGCCGCACGGGCGTAGTCGTCAACTATCACCTTTGTCCTCTTCGATTCCGAAGGTTTGGAACAACCGGCTTTGCGTCATAAAGAAACCGAATAAGGCGAACGTCAGCCCGAAGGTTTTAAAATAGACCCAAGTTTCGGTTGTGGTATTACGCCAAACCAATTCGTTCAAGATGGCGAGGCCAAAGAAGAAAAGTGTGACGCGTTTGGTCAAAATCATCCAACCTTCGTCTTGCAATTGCATCAACTCTTCCATCACGTATTTTAGATAAGAGGTCCCGCGCAGCAGGCCAAAACCAAGGACGCCGCCAAACAGCAGGTAAATCATCGTTGGCTTCATCTTGATGAACCGATCATCGTTAAGCCAAACGGTCATGCCCCCAAATACAACAACCAAAACAAGCGTGGCAATCTGCATTTTGGACAGTTTACCCGTCAGCATCCATAAGATGGCGTTGGTGATGATCAACAGAAAAACAAACGCAGCTGTGACGATGATAAACCCATCGTAATCCATACCACCAAGATCAAAGACCCGATCTTTAAGCCGAATATATGCGATAAAGAATAATACGATTGGGCCCATTTCAAGCAGGGTTTTTACAAACGGGTTAATCTCACTCTTGGATTTTTCTGTGCTCATATCTGTTCCTGCCTTTGGTTTAGCCGCCCATCTCCACGATAACGGCACCTAACGCGATCAGTGCCATCAGTGCAATGCGGCGCGGGCCGACTGTTTCTTTTAACACCAGCCATCCGATAAGGGCGGCAAATACTGTTGAAGTTTCGCGCAAAACGGCGGCTTCGCCAACTTTGCCCAGACGTGTGGCCATCATTATGGCCCCGAAACTAAGGAATGCGATAATCCCGCCTGCAAGCCCACGCAGCATCAGCGGGGGCAGAGTGGGACGGTTTTCCATTTTGAGCCAACGCCTGATCGCGATGGGGGGCATGAAAATGCTATCTATCATGAAAAACCATGCCAGAAATGTGAACGGATTGGCGGTCGCCCGAATGCCGTAAGCGTCATAGGTGGTGTAGATTGCCACGAACAGTCCTGTTAGCACAGCCAGCCCTAAGGCGGCGTGCAAAGTATCACGTTCGGATTCCAGATAGCGTAGGTTGTACAGTGCAAGGCCGAAGATGCCTGCCATCAGTGTCGCGACCCCCATCCATTGACCCATGGTAAAGCTTTCATCGAATACCAGATAAGCACCGATCACGGCGAACAAGGGGCCTGTGCCACGCACAACTGGATAGACAACAGTGTATGCGCCTTTGGTGTAAGCCCACGCTTGCAGCACTTTATAGATAACGTGGATCACCCAAACGGCGGCAAAGATTGGCCACATATGGGGCTCAGGCCACGGCACCACAAAGAGGGCGAAAGGCGCTGCCATAATGCCATAACTGAAATCGACGGCACCGCGGGTCAGCCAAGGGTCATGCCGCCCTTTTTGCAGCGCCCCAAAAACGGCGTGCAAGAAGGCGGCAAGGATTGCCAGATACAACGCCAGTTGATGGCCCGCTGGCGTGCCTTCAATGCTGATCAGCCATTCAGTCATGGGTGGTGGAAACCAACACGGATCATTTTGGTTCAGCCCCAGTGAGGGCCACTGCAAATTCGTCTGGGTCAAAGGCCTCTAGATCATCGATCTGTTCCCCCACACCAATTGCGTGGATGGGCAGCCCGAATTTATCCGCCAAAGCAACCAGCACGCCACCTTTTGCGGTCCCGTCTAGCTTGGTCATGACCAAGCCGGACACGTCAGACACCTCTTGGAAAACCTTAACTTGGTTCAAGGCGTTCTGACCGGTTGTCGCATCTAGGACCAACAATGTGTTGTGTGGGGCTGTTGGGTCTTTTTTGCGAATGACACGTACGATTTTCTCCAATTCTTCCATCAGATCAGACCGGTTTTGCAACCGTCCAGCCGTGTCGATCATCAACAAATCTGCGCCGTCTTCTTGGGCTTTTGTCATGGCATCGAAGGCAAGGCTGGCGGGGTCGGACCCTTCGGGTGCCGTCAGAACAGGCACACCTGCGCGGTCCCCCCAAACTTGCAACTGCTCAACGGCTGCTGCGCGAAACGTATCACCCGCTGCAATGACGACTTGTTTGCCTGCAGCTTTGAACTGACAGGCCAGTTTTCCGATGGTTGTCGTTTTACCCGATCCGTTTACACCCACAACCAGCACCACCTGCGGCGTCTTTGCGTAGATCGGCATGGGGCGGGCCACGGGTTCCATGATACGTGCGATTTCAGCGGCAAGAAGTGACTTGATTTCGTCCACGGACAGTTTCTTGCCCATACGGCCTTCGGCCATGTTGGACGTGACACGCAGGGCTGTATCCACCCCCATATCAGTGGCGATTAACAGCTCTTCGAGTTGTTCCAGCATGTCGTCGTCTAGAACACGACGAACAACGGTTTTCTTTTCTGTGCGCCCGAACAAGCGACCAATAAGGCCGGGTGTGTCGGGCGTAGATACGGTTTCAGGCTTAGCCACAGGTTCGAGAGCGGGAACAATCGCTTCTTGAACAACAACAGGTTCAGCCGCAATTTGCTCAGGCTCAGGCTCAGGCTCAGGCTCAGGCTCGCTCGGTGCAAGGTGCTCATGCCGGTCTTCGCGCTCAGCTGTGCTGAACGCTTGCTTTGCCTCAATTGGGGGCACTTGTGTAGTTTCAATAACGGGTTGTGGTTCAATTATTTTAGGCGCTTCGACCTCAAGGTTTTTGGGTTCGCCTTGGATAGGTTCAGGAACCTCAACCACCTCAACCTGCGGCTCTGGCTCGACAACGTCTTGGGCTGTGACCTCATCTTCTTGGCCGCCATCCTCAACAATAGCTTCCAGTCCCTCGTCAATTTTCGACGATGATCTAAGCAAGCGATCTTTGAGTTTCTTGAAAAACGCCATGAGGGCCTCCGCATATGGTCTTAAATTCGATAACGCCCAAGCGCATCAGGGGCAACCCACACCATAGGCTTCGATAAAACCCTATAGCATACCAAAGCTAAGTATCATTCACGGGCTTACAACGACTTAGTGTGAAAGGTCACGTGGATACGGGCAATGAGCGTTTCCCCCCAAGGCCGAGGGTGATCGCAAATAGTAAAAAGGCCGAGTACTGATGCTACAGATTTTGGCTGGATGTTTCTTGGTTCTGATGTTCACGAACGTCGCATTTGCCGCGTCACCAGGTACCATGTGCAGCCTAGCCCTGTCGGGACATATCGATTGTATAGGCTCCGAGCATTTTGCCTACGATCTGTGTCTCAGATTGAAAGCTCCAGCCGCAACAAAGGGATAGACCCTGGGTTCTTTGCGCGCCTCTTTTGGCAAGAAAACCGATTTGATCCCAATGCGCTAAGCCACGCTGGGGCGTAGGGGGATCGCTCAGTTCATGCCACAAACGGCCACGATGTGCGGGCTTTCCGACAGCTACAATCTTGCCCAAGCCGTTGAACGTTCCGCCAATAGTGTAAGATTTCAGGCCGGATGAGGACACGACGTTCCTATAAAGCTGCCTGAACTTCGCCAAAAATTGAAAGCTGACCGGGCTGGCACCACCTGCACCACGTTACAAGGCGTGGGGTGTTCAAGTTGGATTTGGCCGAAATGAAAAAGATGCAAAGGCAAATTTCAGGCGTCTGACCCAAGGGTGTCTGGGCCTTGTGACGTCAAAAAAGATGGATCACCTGTCAGTGTAATCGCGGGTGCGGGGCAAGCCAAGTTACATAATGGCGCGGATCGGGCGAAATACCAAAGACGTGGCAGATAGCCTGTGGCGCAGAAAAAACTCGCGCCACAGGATGTGTTTGTCAGATTTATCAGAACAAAAGCTGATTAAATTTCGTCTGCAAAATGCTGCATGGTCAGCTTAATCGGGTTTGGCGCCGCCTGACCTAAACCACAGATCGACGCATCGGACATTGCAGTGCAAAGTTCGGTCAACAGTGGTTGATCCCATGTGTCGGCCTGCATCAATTGCACGGCTTTGCCACATCCAACGCGACATGGTGTGCACTGCCCGCAACTTTCGTCTTCAAAGAAGCGCAGCATGTTCAGCGCCGCATCACGCGCGCGATCATTTTGTGAAAGAACCACAACAGCCGCCGAGCCAATGAAAGTGCCGTGCGGTTGCAACGTATCGAAATCCAGTGGAATGTCGTTCATCGACGCGGGCAGCAGGCCAGAGGACGGGCCACCTGGTTGGTAGGCTTTGAATTCATGTCCGTCAGCCATGCCACCTGCAGCGGCGATGATGTCGGTGATTGTTGAACCCGCTGGCAGCAAATAGACGCCACCTTTTGCCACACGACCAGAAACCGAATAGCTGCGCAAACCCTTGCGATCGTTCAATTCAGTGCTGTTCAGGCATTCCGGACCTTCACGACAAATTCGCGCGACCCAGTGCAGTGTTTCAACGTTGTGGACCAGCGTTGGCTGGCCAAAGATACCAACTTGGGCCACAAATGGCGGACGATGACGTGGCATACCACGTTTGCCTTCAATGCTTTCGATCATCGCAGATTCTTCACCGCAGATATAGGCACCAGCGCCGCGACGCAGATCGATATAACCCGCTTCAACGATGCCTGCGTCTTCTAGGGCTTTGATCTCACGCGCCAAAATCTCAAGCACAGCAGGGTATTCATCGCGCATATAGATATAGGCGCGGTCTGCCTCAACAGCCCATGCGGCAATCAACATGCCCTCAAGGAACAAGTGCGGTATACGTTCTAGATAGTAGCGGTCTTTGAACGTGCCGGGTTCGCCCTCGTCACCGTTCACAGCGATATAACGTGGCCCTGCGTTGCCGCGTACAAAGCCCCATTTGGTGCCAGAGGGGAAGCCAGCGCCGCCAAGGCCGCGCAAACCACTTTCCTTGATCTTTGCCTGAACGTCTTCCCAATTGCCGTTTTTCCGCAAATCTTTGAGCGACGCATAACCACCGTTTGCAGTGTATTCAGCATAAGTTTCGTAAGATGGAACGTGAACGTGCGTGTCATCAGCAGCAATCGCCGCTTCAACCTTTTCGAGTGTTGCATTGTCGATATGGTTGTGGCCGATTTCCAATACAGGCGCTGTGTCGCAACGGCCCATACAAGGGGCGCGTAGAACGCGAACTTCTTCGGGGTTCAATCCATCCTCAAGCGCAGTTTTCAACGCCTGCGCACCAGCCAGTTCGCAGGACAATGAATCGCAGACGCGGATTGTCAGGGCAGGAGGTGGTGTGTCTGCTTCTTTAACCACATCGAAGTGGGCATAGAAGGTGGCAACCTCGTAGACTTCGGCCATCGACATGCGCATTTCTTCGGCCAAAGCGCGAAGGTGTGCAGCACTTAGGTGGCCATAGGTGTCTTGGATTTTATGCAGGTGTTCTATCAACAAATCAGTGCGGCGTGGTTCAGTGCCAAGCAGGGCTTTGACTTCGTCCCACGCTTGATCCGTCAGTTGACGTCCTTTTGTGTGATGGCGGCCTTTGCCTTTACCAGATTTCCAGACGCCTTTGCCGTGTTTTTTAGGTTCATCAAGCGCCATGTGCTGTCTCCGCATTCAGTGTAGATCAAGATTTGGGTGATAATTATCAGGGTTTGGCTGCGCGGCTGTATTCAAAAACGACAGTTTGGGACGGGTTTTGGATCACGTCGTTGCATGAAGTCATTGCTCACAATGTATTTCTGGCAAAATGGGGCCTGGGGCCTGCGATAATTCCAGCAAGCAAAACCTTGCCAAGATGGTTGGCTAACTCTGGCAATGGCATCAACCACGTGCCAAGTTGCTTCTATGATCAAACATATCCTATTGCTAACGTCCTTATTTATCGCCCCAGTCGCGCAGGCTGAGACCATGAGCGCCGCCGAATTTGATGCCTATACCAAAGGCAAAACGCTATTCTTCGGGCGTGGTGGTGTAACCTACGGGGCTGAGACGTATTTGGACAATCGGCGGGTGCGCTGGTCGTTCCTTGACGGGGTTTGCAAAGAAGGTCGCTGGTACGAAGAGGCGGGCGAAATTTGCTTTGTTTACGAGGATCGCAGCGACCCACAGTGCTGGTCGTTCGAAAAAGGTCCAACGGGTCTGATCGCGCAATTCGAAAGCAACCCAGAATCGGTTGACCTGTACGAGGCGCAAGACAGCGATGACGAGATGATTTGCCTTGGGCCAGAGATTGGCGTTTAGCCGCGCCGTGACACGCGCGCCCTCGATGCTATTTCGCAGTGACACACGGTCTTGACAGCGACGCCCTCACGGGCCAACGCTGCCGCTATGTTTGACCTACGCCCTGTTGGATATGTGATCGGCCTTTTGGTGACCATGCTTGGGGCCGCTATGCTGTTGCCGTTGCTAATCGATTTAGGCGAAGGGCTGGGCCACTGGCCCGCCTTTGCCGAAAGCGCAATGATCACAATGTTGGTTGGCGGTATCTTGTCTTTAAGCTGTGCAAATGCGGTCCGCCAAGGGCTGACAATCCAGCAAACTTTTCTTTTGACCACTGGGGTTTGGCTGATGTTGCCGGTTTTCGGGGCGTTGCCATTTGTATTTGGGGCCACCGAAGCGCGATATGTCGATGCATTCTTTGAGGCCATGTCGGGTCTGACCACCACGGGGTCCACCGTTTTTTCGGGCCTTGAAACGCTGCCCAAAGGATTGTTGCTATGGCGCGGAATTTTGCAGTGGTTGGGCGGCATCGGTATTATTGTTGTTGCGATGGTGTTCTTGCCTGAACTGCGGGTCGGTGGGATGCAAATTTTCCGATCCGAAGGGTTTGATACGTTTGGTAAAATTCTGCCCCGCGCAACAGAAATTTCATCACGGATATCGGTGATCTACCTCACGCTCACACTGGTGTGCGCCTTTGCCTACCTGTCGTCGGGAATGGATGCATTTGATGCCACAGTGCATGCCATGACCACAATTGCGACGGGGGGCTTCGCCACACATGATGCGTCATTTGAAGCCTTCCCAGCCGCATCCGAATACGTCGCAATTGTATTTATGCTGCTGGCCGCCTTGCCATTTGTACGCTTCGTTCAGCTTAGCGCAGGATCGGCGAGGCCTTTGATGCAAGACACACAAATTCACGCCTTCTTCGGAACTGCGATTGTTATTGCTGGCTTGATTGCCCTGTGGAACCTCACACAAGGTGGCGAAATCGTAGGCGAAATCACAGTGCGTAAGGCTTTGTTCAATGCCGTCTCGTTGCTGACTGGAACGGGATACGCCAGCACAGACTATATGCAGTGGAGCAGCTTTGCGATCGCAGTTCTTTTCTTCACAGGATTGATCGGGGGCTGTGCGGGGTCCACCGCGTGTTCGATCAAGATCTTCCGCTACCAGTTGTTGTTTGCATCGATCCGCTCGCAATTGCGCAAGACCCGCAGCCCGCATGGTATTTTCACACCGCGGTATGCAGGGCGGCCTGTGGGGGACGATGTTCTTCGCTCGGTCATGTCGTTCTTTATGTTCTTCATTGTAACCTTAGGGGTTGTGGCTGTGCTGCTAGGCATGACTGGCCTTGATTTTACCACGTCCGTTTCCGGTGCAGCCGCTGCGCTTGCCAACATTGGGCCAGGTTTGGGCGATGAAATCGGGCCAGCTGGTAACTTTGCAGGTCTGAATGATACCGCCAAATGGCTACTTGCAGCTGCAATGCTAATTGGTCGGCTTGAACTGCTGGCAGTTTACGCCATTTTGACCGTCCAATTCTGGAGAACGTAATGCCTAAAACATTTGAAACCACAACACGCCCGCTCGGCGCGCAAATCTCGCATATGCTGAAAGATCGCGGTGTTGATGTGATCTTTGGCATCCCTGGCGTGCACAATCAGGAAATGTACCGCGGGATTGAAGAGGCTGGCATCAAACACGTCTTGGCACGTCACGAACAGGGCGCAGGGTTTATGGCCGACGGCTATGCCCGGGCCACTGGCAAACCTGGTGTGGCCTATGTGATCACAGGACCGGGTCTGTGTAATATAATGACGCCGATGGGGCAGGCCTATAGCGATAGCGTTCCAATGCTGGTGATATCTTCGTGTTTGGACGAGGTGTCCGCCCGCAAAGGGCAATTGCACCAGATGAAGGACCAACGCGCGGCGGCTGAGACTGTTTGCGATTGGTCGTTTGAGGCAGGATCAGCCGAAGCTGCCTACACCCTGATTGATCGCGCGTTTGTTGAATTTGACAGTGATCGACCACGGTCCAAACACCTACAGGTGCCAATTGCGCTGCTTGAAGGGCAGGCGGCTCCCGTCACACGCAACATTGTGGAGGCAACGCGGGCCAATCCTGATGCGGTGCAGATCGATATGGTCATTGACCAGCTTAAAGACGCGCAACGCCCGCTGTTTATCTTGGGTGGCGGTGTGGTGAAGGGGCAAAGTGATAACATTGCTGGCGTCATTAAGACCATTGGTGCCGCCAGCATGGTCAGCACTGCAGGGCGCGGATTGGTGTCCCCCTCCGATCCGCTGGCATTTGGTCCGTGTTTGGCGAGGCCCAGCAGCGTGGAAATTGCAGCCTCCGCTGACTTGATCATTGTGATCGGCTGTGAATTGGCTGAGGTTGATATCTGGCGACATAGGCTTGGGCACAACGCCCCGATGATCCGCGTTGACCTTGATCCCGTTGTGCTGGCTGATGATCCGCTGACCAGCGTTAGCGTTCAATCGGACGGGGCAGATTTTATCAAAGGCCTTGCTGCCCGTTTGGGTGGACCACTTCAAACGCAATGGGACATCAAGCACATCGCAAAAACCCGCGCTGGTTGGCGCGCAGAAGTGATGGCTGAGCGGCCCAACATTGTGCCTGTCGTCGATGCAATACGCGAGGCCGTGTCCGCCGATACGATGATCTATTCTGACATGACACAGCTGGCTTACGCCGCTGTCGAGGTCTGGGATATGGAAATGGTAGGCCATTGGCATCACCCATCGGGGTTTGGCACACTCGGCTACGCAACACCCGCAGCAATTGGCGGAGCGATTGGTCGGCCCAACATGCCAACGATGGCAATCATCGGGGACTATGGGTTCCACTATACCTGCCAAGAACTTGGTGTAGCAGTCGAATTGGGCCTTAGCTTGCCGATCATCCTTTGGGACAACGGCAAATTAGGGGAAATCGAAGACAGCATGATCGCGGCACAAATTGCTCCGAATGCGGTCATCGCGCACAACCCTGATTATTGCAAATTGGCCGAAGCCTTCGGGGCAAAATCCACAGCGCCAAAATCGTTGGAAGAAATGCAAGCCGCAATCCAATCCGCGTTCAAAGCTGATGGACCGACGCTGATTTACGTCACACCAGATATTCTGAATTAACCATCGTTCATCTTGCTAATTAAACTTTGGGGTTTGGGGCAAAGCCCCAAGTAAGGTGCGCATGTTGCGCACCTTTTTGGTTTTACTTCCAGCAGCTGACCAAGACGGTCATACCACGGGCCGTTTCCGAAATATCTTGGGCTGCCATCGGCGCGTTTGATCCAGAAGTGCGACCCGTCTTGCCAGCTCCATTTAGCGCAGCTTGAACGGTATCACGGTTTAAGGAAAAGCTTACATCGCTTGGCAAGCCGGCACTGTCTTTGGCGGTGGGCAACAGCATGCCCAATACACCCCCTGTCGAATCTAGAACTGGACCACCTGCATCGCCTGGCAGCGCTGACAATGCCAAACGGTTCAACTGTTCTTCGCCGCGCAGGCCACGCAGGTCGGACAGGGTACCATAAGTCATTGATGGTGAATTCAAAACGCCCTCGTAACTGTACCCAGCAACTGCAATTTCGCTGTTCAGGCGTGGGGTTTGTGCGCTAAAGGCGGCAACATCCAAAGGCGCCAAAGCGCTTTTGGGTTCTAAAATGGCAATGCCATCTGCTGTGGTGGACACCAAATCGGCCTCATATACCTCGTCCAGGGTGATACGTGTGCAGCTGTCCACTACGTCAGAAGTGGTCACCACTGTGCCAAGATCGTCTACATAAAACCCAGACCGCGAAATCGCTGGTTGGCGAATTTTCAAGGCAGACACCAAATCGATAGCCTGATCGTCATTTGATCTGACTGCAGGGTCCAGAACATTATCCAAAAGAACCAAGGATTTGTCCATTTCGCCAACCAAGCGGCGGCGGCGTTCCTCGTCTCCTGCTCGCCACAGCAGTGTGAATCCTTTGACCTTACCATCCGCCAAACTCACACGGGTCTCACTGACCATCGTGGCGCTTTCACCAATCAAAACAAAGCTGTTCTTTTTACGCTCGCGTGGGCCATCAATAGGCACAATTTCCAACGTCTGCATGATGTCGTACAGGCCATACAAGGTGTTTTGATCACCTGGTTGGCTGATCAGAAGAACACGGGCACCAATGTCACCAACAGATTTGTATTGTGCAAACGGGGACTCGTATTTTTCGAACGCGACTTCGATGGTTGGCAGCATGATCTCGATGCCTGCTGCATCGTCACGGACCACCTCAAAACCCAGACCATCCAATATGGAATTGTATTTTTTCAACAACTCGGCACGCTGGCTGGTGGTTAGAATACCAGTGACGGCACGATCATTGGCCTCTTGCCACGCGGCCATCGAATTGCGCGTACCGCGACCAAAATACCCATCAATGGCTGCGTTGTAAAAGCCAGCCCATTGCAACAACCGCTGCAAGTCCTTCTTTGCTTCGCGATTAAGGGCACGTTCACTACGCTTCGCCTCAGTTGGGGTTTCGCCCGCAGGGACAACAGGTTTTGCAATAACACCTGAAACAGTAGGTGTTTCTTCAATAACTGCTTCAGGTGCCTGGACCACATCCGTCGCAGACTCAACTACCGTTTCAGGCACGGCAAGCACGCCGCGATCCAAGATATTTGCACCAATGGGCCAAAATTGCTGGCGCAGGGCAGATGATATCACAATAAAGGAATCGCTTGGGATCACGCGGTCACGGCGATAAGCACGCAATACGGCTTCGGCATCATTGCGCGTATATGGGCCAACTGTGATTCCGTACCATCCGCTGCCAAGGGCAAATCCGTTCACATCTTCCAAACTATCTGCATATAAGCGTGCGCTTTCGGTGCCTGCACGTAGACTTGACTGTGCTTCTATCTGGATCCAGACCACATCATCCTGTGATTGGGCGGAAACTGGCAATGTCCATGCCAAAGTCACAACGGTTAACGTAAATACTGCCTGCAAAATCTTATGAATCATCACACCCAAAACCCTAAACTGGTCAAATTGTGGACAAATAAACAGGAATACGATGCAAATGCTATAAGGGAACGACATAAAGGCTGCAAAAAAGAATGGCACACGCGCAATTGACCGCAGTCGCCGCTGGGCTTAGGAAAGGCGCGCATTATACGGTTGGTTGTTAAGGCCATTTGAACCGCGTTTCGTCACAGTCAGGACATGTCCATGAACTCCACAACACCCCGTTCGTTTCAGGAAATCATACTACGCCTTCAAGCGTATTGGGCGTCCAAAGGCTGTGCTATTTTGCAACCTTATGACATGGAAGTCGGAGCAGGGACGTTCCATCCTGCCACAACATTGCGCAGCCTTGGGTCAAACCCGTGGGCGGCAGCCTATGTCCAGCCCTCGCGCCGCCCGACAGACGGTCGATACGGCGAAAACCCGAACCGTTTACAGCACTATTACCAGTACCAAGTGTTAATCAAACCCAGCCCACCCGAACTTCAAGCATTATACCTTGGGTCTCTGGAAGCCATCGGCGTCGATATGGACCTTCACGACATTCGCTTTGTCGAAGACGATTGGGAAAGTCCGACCCTTGGCGCATGGGGCCTTGGTTGGGAGGTCTGGTGTGACGGCATGGAAGTGTCACAATTCACCTACTTTCAACAGGTTGGGGGACATGACTGTACGCCTGTTTCTGGCGAATTAACTTACGGGTTAGAACGCTTGGCGATGTATATCCTTGAGTGTGACCACGTTATGGACATGCCATTCAATGATCCGGACGCGACAATCCCTTTAAAATACGGCGATATATTCAAACAAACAGAAGAAGAATATGCACGCTGGAATTTCGACGTAGCCAACACGGACGTGTTGCTGCGCCACTTTGTGGAAGCAGAGGCAGAATGCGAAGCCATCCTGTCACACGCGTTTGACGATCCGAAGACGGGCAAACGCATCATCATGGTGCACCCCGCCTATGACCAAGCAATCAAAGCCAGCCATATCTTCAACCTGCTCGACGCACGTGGCGTGATCTCGGTCACGGAACGCCAAGCCTACATTGGACGGGTACGGACGCTGTCAAAGCAATGCGCGGATGCTTTTGTACAAACCCGCGCTGGCGGATATATTGAGGCGGCAGAATAATGGGAAAGTTTTTAGCAGTGTTACTCCTTGGAAGTGCAGTCATCGCAGGGGCGTCTATGTATTACCTGCAAGTTTACGGGTTATATGACGAGGTCACGGAACGCGACGTGAAGCTGGTTTCAGTTGTCGACGATCTTCCCGAATCCATCAGCTTTGACAACTTTGAGGCAATCGATTCTGAAAGCTCCCCCATCCGCTATCGGGCTTGTTTCACCACAGACCTAAGCCTGTCATTGCTGACAGAAACATACGTTGGCTTAGAAAGCGTCAAGCTGCGCAACGCACCAGAGTGGTTCGACTGCTTTGATGCAGGTGCCATCGATGCGCAACTTCTGGCAGGAACAGCCCTGCCATTCTTGGGCGAAAAGAACGTGCGCTTTGGCGTTGATCGCATCGTTGTAATCACCGACGACGGACGCGGCTATATCTGGCATGACTTGAACGACTGCGGCGACAAAGCATACGACGGCACAATCGTTGGCGAAGAATGTCCAGGACGGGAAACAAGTGAATGACTGATCTTCTTATTGAACTCTTCTCCGAAGAAATTCCTGCGCGTATGCAGCTTCGTGCCGCCAATGACCTGAAAAAACTGGTCACGGATGGTATGGTCGAGGCGGGATTAACTTACGCATCGGCTGCCGCGTTCAGCACACCGCGCCGCCTGACTTTGACGGTTGAGGGGATGCTTGATGCTTCGCCTACAACGACCGAAGAACGCAAAGGCCCCAAAGCCGACGCACCGGAAAAAGCAATCGATGGCTTCTTGCGCGGCGCTGGCCTAACCCGCGACGATCTGATCGAACGTGAAACGCTCAAGGGCAATATTTTGTTTGCCAAAATCACCAAGCCGGGACGCCCAGCAGCCGACATCGTGGCCGAAGTCCTCGAAAAAACCATCCGTACTTTCCCATGGCCCAAATCCATGCGCTGGGGAAATGGGACGTTAAAATGGGTCCGTCCGCTGCACTCTATCTTGTGCATCACATCTGCCGAAGATGGGGCAACTATCGTGCCTCTCGATGTTGATGGGATCATCTCGGGCGACCAAACCCAAGGGCACCGCTTCCTATCGCCAACGGCATTTTCCGTCACCAGTTTTGACGACTACACCACCAAATTGAAATCCGCGCATGTGGTCCTTGACCCACAGGAACGGGCCGACGCCATCTGGCATGACGCCACCACCCAAGCCTTCGCAAATGGCCTTGAAGTGGTGGAAGACGCAGGGCTGTTGGCCGAAGTTGCAGGCCTTGTTGAATGGCCCGTCGTTCTGATGGGTACTATCGACGAAGACTTCTTGGGCCTGCCGCCCGAAGTGCTGCAAACATCGATGCGCGAACACCAGAAATTCTTCTCCGTGCGCAATCCTAAAACGGGACGGATCGAACAGTTCATCACCGTCGCCAATCGCACGACAGCGGACAATGGCGCGACGATCCTAGCTGGGAATCAAAAGGTGCTTTCAGCCCGTCTGGCTGATGCGAAATTTTTCTGGGAAAACGATCTGCGCGTGGCTAAGGCTGGCATGGATGAGTGGCTCAAGTCCCTCGAAAACGTGACCTTCCACAACAAACTGGGCACACAAGCCGAGCTGGTAAACCGCATGGCCACACTGGCCCGCGAACTTGCACCCGCCGTTGGGGCCGACCCCGAAATGGCCGAAAAAGCGGCGCGTCTGGCCAAGGCCGACCTCAGTTCCGAAATGGTCTACGAATTTCCAGAACTTCAAGGGCTTATGGGCCGCTACTACATCGAAGCATCAGGTGAAGACGCCGCGATTGCCTCAGCCGCCGAGGAACACTACGCCCCACTAGGCCCATCAGACGACGTGCCAACTGCGCCTGTTTCGGTTGCTGTATCTTTGGCTGAGAAGATCGATAAGCTGACAGGGTTCTGGGCGATTGATGAGAAACCTACGGGTTCCAAAGATCCGTTTGCTTTGAGAAGGGCTGCTTTAGGGATCATTCGCATTTTGGTGGAAAACAACCAAAGTTCATCGCTATTCGCATCTGCGAGAAAAGGCTTTGAAGCACACGGTGTTGAGTTCTTTGATGAAAGAGATGATGACGATTATACTGGAATGGAGTTCTTGGCCAATCTCCTGTCCTTCATCCACGACCGCCTCAAAGTCTACCTAAAAGACCAAGGCATCCGCCACGACATCATCGACGCCTGCATCGCCATGCCAAACAACGACGACATCAACCTCCTCGTAAAACGCGCCCGCGCCCTTAGCGAAACCCTAAAAACCGACGACGGCGAAAACTTGATCCAAGGGTTCAAACGGGCCAACAAAATGCTATCGGCGGAAGAAGAAAAAGACGGCGTCGAATACTCCTACGGGGCCGACATCAAATTCGCCGAAACGGACGAGGAACGCAGCCTATTTGCGGCCCTCGACACCGCCGAAGCAGAAATCAAACCCGCAATGGACGCCCAAGATTTTGCCACAGCCATGTCGGCAATGGCGACCCTGCGGGCACCCATCGACGCGTTTTTCGAAGCCGTACAAATCAACTCTGACAACCCCACTGTACGCAGAAACCGTCTAAACCTGCTCAGCCGTATCCGCACGATCTGCTCTTCCGTGGCCGACCTTACCAAAATCGAAGGTTGATCCGCATTCATCTTGCCAAATACACTTCGGGGGAACAGCCCAAAGGGCAGTGGGGCTGGCCCCCATACGCCGTTCCCCCAAGACACAACCCTAAATCCTTGATTACCTAGGATTCCCGCGTATGCTGCACCTGAAACCAATAGGTGCTGCAATGCAGAATAATCCGGATACAACGCTTGTCACGCAAACTGCCACACTGGCAGGGTCCACCCACGGTGGGCGGGCCAAGTGTCTGCAACGTTTGGTACGCCTTGACCTTCCAGTGCCAACCACAGTTGCGCTAAGTTTTAATGCGGTTTCGAAAATTGCCAAAGGCGAATTGCCTGATATCGAAGCGGTACTGTCTCAATTCCCGAAAAACGCCCTGTTGTGTGTGCGCCCATCCTCTGAAGACGCGGATTGGGGGGGACCTAGTGCCGTGCTGAACATCGGCATGAATGACGCTCTTTATACTGATATGTGCGATCAACTTGGCACGGATGCGGCCACCACGATCTACACACGTTTTGTGCAATCTTATTCGGTTCATGTGGCGCGTCTTGATCCCGATATGTTCGACGACGTGGTGGGAGACGGGCGCGAAGGATTAACTGAAACCTTACACGCTTATGAATCTGAAACCGACGAAAAATTCCCCTCAGATCTGGCGACACAACTTGCCGCCGTTTTAAGGTCAATGGCGCGCGCGTGGGACGGCACGTCTGCCCGCCTACTGCGTCAAGCAAAAGGTGCACCTGCGGATGCGGGGCTTGGGTTGGTTGTACAGCAAATGGCGTTTGGTGTTGGCAAAGCACACAGCGGATCGGGCGTGTTGCAACTGGTCAACTCGGACACAGGCCTGCCGCAAATCACAGGACGCTACCTGCGCCAAAGCCAAGGGCGTGACGCGCTGGAGGACGAGGCCGAGGCGCTGTTTCTTACTCTTGATCCACGTGGCCCGTCATTGGAAGAACTTGAACCAAAGTTATTCGAGACGCTGAAGGCCCATGCTGCCTTGGTGCGCAAGAACCTGCGTGAAGAAATGCAGTTGGAATTTACCGTCGACAACGGTGAACTGCATATTCTTGATGGCGTGCGAATTTCGCGGTCTTCGCGCGCTGCGGTGCGCATTGCTGTCGCCCTTGCCAACGACCAAATAATTTCACGTCAAGAAGCTTTGATGCGGATTGAGCCGTTCTCGTTGAACGCACTGTTGCACCGCCAAGTGGCGTCTAACGCCAAACGTGACATTATTGGTCACGGCATCGCCGCCAGTCCTGGGGCAGCAACGGGTAAATTGGTCTTCACTGCAGCAGATGCCCAAGCCAGCGCTGCACGTGATGAAGACTGCATTCTTGTACGCCGTGAAACATCACCCGAAGATATTCGTGGAATGCACGCGGCCCGTGCCGTTCTAACTGAACGCGGTGGCATGACAAGCCACGCGGCAGTGATTGGGCGCGGCATCGGACTGCCCTGTATTGTTGGCGTATCTGACATTCGCTTTCAAACCGCGAAAAAACAGTTGATGCTGCAAGACGGCCGTATCCTTGAAGAAAGTGACGTGGTGACCGTCGATGGCACTTCTGGTCAGGTTCTTTTGGGTGTTGTGGCGATGCAAGAAGCGGCCCTTGAAGACGCCTTTCAAACATTGATGGAATGGGCGGACACCGAGCGCGATATCGAAATTCGTGCGAATGCTGATACGCCTGCAGATGCGCAAACCGCCCGTAATTTCAATGCTCAGGGCATTGGCCTGTGCCGGACCGAGCACATGTTTTTTGACGCAGGACGCCTGACCGTTATGCGCGAGATGATCTTTGCCCAAAGTTCATCTGACAGGCGTGCAGTCCTAGAACGGTTGCTGCCCATGCAGCGCGACGATTTTATTCAACTTTTCCGTATTATGGAGGGTCAACCGGTTTGCATCCGCTTTCTGGATCCTCCGTTGCATGAATTTCTGCCCCATGATCGCGATGGACAACGTGACCTGGCCGAAGCCCTGAATTTGCCGCTGTCTGACGTGACACGCCGCATTGAGTCTATGACAGAATATAACCCGATGCTGGGTCTGCGCGGTGTGCGCCTTGGCGTCACGATGCCTGAGATTTACGAAATGCAGGCACGGGCTGTTTTTGAGGCCGCAATTGAGGTCAGTCGGGATGGTACACAATTGGTGCCAGAAATTATGATCCCGTTGGTCAGTGCCAAACGCGAAGTTGAATTGGTGAAGACCAGCGTTGACGGTGTCGCCGCAGCGGTGCGCACTGAACAAGATGCAGATTTCGACTATCGCCTTGGTGTGATGGTGGAAACGCCACGTGCGGCCCTTAGGGCCGGTGATATTGCTCAGCACTGTGCCTTCCTTAGCTTCGGGACAAATGACTTGACGCAGATGACCTACGGTCTTAGCCGCGATGACGCTGGGCGGTTCATGTCAGATTATGTGCAACAAGAAGTATTCGCCGAAGACCCGTTTCGTACACTTGATGTCGACGGCGTGGGCGAATTGTTGCAATTGGGTGCGGACAGGGGACGTGCGACACATCCAGACATAACCCTGTCGATTTGTGGCGAACACGGCGGCAATCCCGAATCAATCGCCTTCTGCCGTGCAGCTGGTTTTAACTATGTTTCGTGTTCTCCTTTTCGTGTTCCGGTTGCGCGTCTTGCCGCAGCCCAGTTGGCGATTAGGGACAAAACAGGGTAGGGGGTGATCTTCCTATCCGCTACATTCAGTGTGACATCATATTTTTGTGGGCTTTTCCAAAGGCGTGCAGTTTTGACATGTCCCTACGTATACTGGACGAACACTTCCAAAACCTCTAAATGGCGGTGAACGAAACAACGCTGGAGCGCCGAATGCGTGCCGCCAAAATTTTGAAACTTGCGCTTTGCGTCACTGCGACACTTGTCGTGCCATTGTCGGCCTCCGCGAATGAAGCACAGGCCAAGGCCCTGCAGAAAACCGAGAAGCGTGGTTTGTCATCTGTTTCAAAGCTAAAGTTAAATAGTCTGGTCAAAGCGCCACCTAAGGCGAAAGGGGTGCATTTTTCGCGCGTCTGGCTGGATGCACAACCCAAAGCCAAAGGCGACGCTCAATGGGCCTGCTTGTCCGAAGCTTTGTACTTTGAAGCACGTGGCGAAACGGTCAAAGGTCAATTTGCTGTGGCCGAAGTTATTATGAACCGCGTGGCGCACTCCCGCTTTCCGCAGACACTTTGTGGCGTGATCAATCAAGGTACTGGTAAAAAGTATGGCTGCCAATTCACCTATACATGTGATGGCATTGCAGAAAAAATTAATGAACCAAGGGCATTCTCACGTGTGTCAAAGGTGGCACGTGCCGTGATTGACAGCAAAGCGCCAAAATTGACCAATGGTGCAACCCATTATCATACGACTGCTGTTAGCCCTAGTTGGGGACGGGTTTATACCAAGGTTGCTCGGATTGGCGTTCACATTTTTTATCGACATAACGTCCGTTCGGTGTCCAACTGATTTCACTTTGCATGTCAGCTTGGCCGTTTTTGTGCTCTGGCCTGACGGAAATCGCACTGGTATACGCCTATTGCCTGCCTAAAAGGGGCGCATTCCAGTTGCCTGACTGAAGGGTCCGACCTTATGAGTTCTGAAGTTCGCCTTGCATTTGCACACCCGTCTGAACGGGCTGATGCGACAGCCCCTAGCGGTCCGCTGGATCGTATTTCCGTGCGTGATCATATCGTAGACGTCGAAATTGGGGCATTTCAGGCCGAGCGCGGCGTCACCCAGCGCATCAGCTTCAATATTGTGGTCGAAGTCTCACCGCTGACGGGTCCCATTGATGACGATGTGGATCGTATCCTAAGCTATGACAAAGTAACCGAAGCCATTGCGTTTGAATTGGCGGATGAACGGCTAAACTTGTTGGAAACCCTGGCCGAACGGGTTGCGGATCGCATCCTTCTTGAGCCCCAAGCGATGCGGACGTTCGTGCGGATCGAAAAGCTGGACCGTGGATCTGGTGCTTTGGGTGTCGAAATCGTGCGGGCGCGTGCTGATATAGCAACCGTTGAAATGGCACCGGAAGAGGCGCAGCATCCCGAACTGGTGTACCTTTCAAATGCGGCAATCGCATCGCCAAATTTTGGTGGATGGATCGATCAATTGCAGCAAGGGGGGCGTCCACTTGTGTTGTGCGTTGGTGCCGCTGACATTGCGGCTCCGCAGACCGGGCATAAAATGACCCAGCGTCGCGTTGACTTGCTGGCCATCGAACAAAACGCATGGGTTTTGGCTGCAAACGATGATCGGTGTGTGGTTGTTGAAACCCGTACCGAATTGGAATGGGCAATGCGACACGGTCAAATTTGCGTCTGGGCACCTTCCAAGATTGTGCTTGATGCAGTGGACGGTCCGTCAGCGCAGCCAAGTGATGCGGTTGCTTTGGCGTCGTGGTTTGCGTCCACATTTGATGCTCAAGAAATGATCGTGATAGGGGCAGACCTACCTGTTGACGCCGCTGTTCCACTGCGGGCTGTTGGTATAGATCAAGCGGCGCTTTGAACATATGGCACGCTATGTCCGCCCTTTGGTTCAGACCGGACTAGCCCGGCCTGATGAAGCTGAGACTTTGGCTGGTGGCTGGGGTTGGTTCACCCATGTTGAAATACTAATGCGTGACGCGGCACCTATTGTCGCCCTAGCCTCTGACCTTACAGACGGCGAACTTTCGCGTCTCACATCCCCACGTCCAGACATCGCAGGTTTATCCTTTGATTTGCCCTGCATAATGGGAATTCTGAACGTTACACCAGACAGTTTCTCAGATGGGGGACGACACAGTGATATGGGCGATGCTATTAAATCGGCAAAACTAATGGTAGCTCAAGGTGCTGACATAATTGACATAGGTGGCGAATCCACTCGCCCAGGTTCTATCGAAGTCGCCGCACATGACGAAATCACACGTACTGCCCCCGTTATCCAAGGGTTGCGAGACGCAGGATTTAAAACGTCCATCTCGATTGATACGCGCAAAGCGACAGTGGGGCAGGCAGCCTTGACTGCGGGCGCTGACCTTGTGAACGATGTCTCTGGATTTATCTTTGATGCGAACCTTGCAAGGGTTTGTGCCAATCAGTTTGCACCAGTCTGTATTATGCATGCCATGGGTGACCCCGCAACGATGCAGGAAAACCCGCAGTATGATGACGTCCTGTTAGACGTTTACGATTTCCTAGACGCACGGATTGATGCGCTGACGGCGATCGGTATCCCACGTAGTTCCATAATCGCGGACCCCGGAATCGGTTTTGGGAAAACCCAAAGTCATAACCTAGCTATTCTTAATCGGATCAGCCTGTTTCACTGTCTTGGCGTGCCAATTCTACTTGGGGCATCCCGCAAACGGTTCATTGGGACCATCGGCAAAGAACCGCAGGCCGACAAGCGTGGGGCAGGGTCAATTGGGGTAGCATTGGCGGCAATTACGCAAGGTGTACAGGTCATGCGTGTGCATGATGTAGCAGAACATGCCCAAGCCATTGCGCTATGGCACGTTTGCGTGGCACAAGATTGATATGACAAAACTTTTTGGTACCGACGGCGTGCGCGGCACAGCCAATATGCACCCTATGACCGCCGAAATGGCACTGCGCATTGGCGCGGCTGTCGGTCGATACTTCAAACATGATGCAAAAGGTGTGCATCGTGTTGTGATTGGTAAGGATACCCGACTTTCGGGATATATGTTTGAAAGCGCGCTGACGGCGGGGCTGACAAGCACAGGTATGAACGTGCTTTTGCTTGGCCCTGTGCCAACACCCGCAGTGGGTCTATTGACGCGATCCATGCGCGCCGATCTAGGTGTAATGATTTCTGCCAGCCACAATCCTGCCATCGACAACGGTATCAAGTTTTTTGGACCAGATGGTTTCAAACTGTCTGATGTCGTGGAGGCCGAGATTGAAGCGCTTGTAGCATCGGGCGTTGAGCCGATTGAGCCAGGAAATATTGGGCGTGCAAAACGCGTTGACGATGGTCGGTTCAGATATATCGAGCGGGTTAAATGGTCCTTCCCACGTCAAACACGACTTGATGGTCTGAAAATCGTTGTCGATTGCGCGAATGGTGCGGCCCATAAGGTTGCGCCTGATGCCCTTTGGGAGTTGGGCGCAACGGTTGTCGCTGTTGGCAACAATCCGAACGGGACCAACATCAACGAAGGATGTGGATCAACCAATCCACAAATGGCGGCTGAAGCGGTTGTGGCCCACGGCGCAGATCTTGGGGTTTGTTTGGACGGCGATGCTGATCGCGTGATTTTGATCGATGAAAATGGTAAGATCGGCGATGGCGATCAATTTATGGCGCTGATGGCGTCGCGTTGGGGGGCCGAAGGGCGCCTAAAAGGCAATTCACTTGTGGCGACTGTGATGTCCAATCTAGGACTTGAACGGTTCCTTGAAGGCAAAGGTTTGAACCTCGAACGTACCGGAGTTGGAGACCGTTACGTGGTCGAACGGATGCGCCAGGGTGGCTTTAACCTTGGGGGCGAACAGTCGGGCCACATCGTTATGACGGACCATGCGACGACGGGTGATGGCCTGATGGCTAGCTTGCAATTCATGGCGGAAATGATCCGAAGTGGTAAGCCTGCAAGTGAACTGCTGAACTGCTTTGAGCCTGTACCACAGCTGCTTAAAAACGTGCGCTATTGCGCCGATCAATATCCGCTTGATGATGCTTCGGTTCAGGCCGCGATTGCGCAGTCAGAGTCTGATTTGGTTGGCAACGGACGTTTGCTGATCCGCAAATCAGGTACCGAACCATTGGTGCGGGTGATGGCTGAGTCTGAAGACGAGGGTATTTTGAACCAAGCTGTGGACAGCATTGTTGCTGCGGTCGAAAACGCGGTTGCGAAGTGACCAAAGTCTTGAATTAAAATAAAATCCTGTTGTGTCGTCTTGCGTAAGCCGGTTCCTAGTTCTTACCGAACAGCCGGCGAAATGCGCCGTATTGGGATAAGCCTACACCTGCTAGGATCAGCATCATCGCCCACAAAAGCGAGGCTGGCAGTGGCTCTCCCAACAGCACGGCACCCAAAACGACCGACCACACAGGCACCTGATAATTGGTGATGGACATAAACACGGGTCCCGCGGATCGGATAACCAATGTGCGCAAGAAATTCGCGGCAGCCGTTGGGATCAATCCTAAAAAGATAATAACCATCAAGGTCTTAGGATCCGGCATTGGTGGGAACCCTTCAACGACCAAGGCAATGGGAATGACGATTGCGGCGGACATAAGCAATAAGACAGTGGACAGGCCGATGGTATCCACCGCAGGCAAACGGCGCATCAGGATCGAATTGACGCCGTAACACATGGCCGCGGTCAGGCAGGCGATGCGCCCTGCGGCCTCAAGCGAGGCTCCCGAGCTTTCAAAGGCCTGTGCACCGATCAATATGACAACACCTATAAAACCGATGATAAATCCAAGTGTTTTACGCCAAGTCATCTGCTCTCCAGGGATGAAAAAATGCGCAAGCGGCAGAACCATCAACGCAATGGCGGCCATAGAAACGCCGGCAAATCCGCCCGTCACATGTTGCTGGCCCCACGCCAATAGCATGAAGGGGATCGCCGAACTTAACGCCCCCATAACCCACATGGTACTCTTGATTGACGCAGATGGTAGTTCGGCAAACAAGGGGGCACCACGTGACTTCCAAATGGCGTACATCAAAACGGAGGCAAAGGTGACGCGACCGGCGGCCAGCCAGAAGGGTGTGATGCCTTCTAATGCAATTTCAGTCACTAGGAATGTGCCACCCCAAGTGAAGCCAAGGATAACAACGATGAGCCAGCTTCTTGCCGTAATATCAGTATTTTGCGTCAATTTCTTGACCTTTCAGATGATGTAACTGCGACAGCCAGTAATCGCTGCGTTGCGAGCAGTGGCGATGACAGGATTGGTATGCCTAAATCTTGCAATTGGTCGGTGGCAACCCGCATAGAGGCTTGGGCCAAGATAATACTATCTGGCAGGCCGGACCCTGCAATTTCGGCACGGATCGATTTAGAAACTTCGCTGGCAAAAGCAGCAGTATTACCTGCTTGAAAAAAGGGCCAAGCATTGTCGCAAAGTACAAGCCTTGGCGTGATCGCTTTGCCCGCTTGATTTGCGCAATCATTCAACATGGTCAACGTTGTGTTGCGTGTACTTTCAAGGCAGATCGCGACCAGAACGTCGTGTCCAGATGCACATGCCGCGTCCATCATTGGGCGATCAATCCGGATCACGTTTGAATGTGTCACAGCAAATGCATCGACCAATGGACCAAGCGTTGAGCTGGTGCAAAACACCGCGTCAGCTTGTGCCAGCTTGGCTAGAATGTCGGCGGTTTCATCTGCGACATCAGGCAGCCCATTGGTCTGCGCACGCGCCAGTAATTCGGGGGCAACATGGTGGATGCAATAGGTGTCAGGTGCCAACGACTTCACTATGGCGTTAAATGTTTCAACATGAACCTGCGCGGTGTGAAGAAATGAAATTTTCATTGATTTGTGTTCTGGTCCGATAAGCCTGTGACTAGAGGTAGAACGGAGTGGTGGTGAAGTGTAGACAGTTTAGAAATATCATGTGGGGTCGGACATATCCGACCCCACAAAATTGTTTAGTTCTTGGCTTTGTTGACCATTTTGCCTGCAGAGATCCAAGGCATCATGTCGCGCAGTTTACCGCCAACAACTTCGATTTGGTGCTCATCGTTCGAACGACGTGACGCTTTGATTGTTGGCTGGCCAACAGCGTTTTCAAGCATGAAGTCTCGAACAAATTTACCGGATTGAATGTCGCTTAGAACGGCTTTCATGCGGGCCTTTGTCTCATCGTATGGCAAGATGCGTGGGCCGGACACATACTGACCGTATTCCGCAGTGTTGGAGATGGAATAATCCATGTTGGCGATGCCGCCTTCATAGATAAGGTCTACGATCAACTTGGTTTCGTGCAGGCATTCGAAATACGCCATTTCAGGTTCGTAACCAGCGTCGACCAGCGTTTCAAAGCCCATGCGGATCAATTCAACGATACCGCCACACAAAACGGCTTGTTCGCCGAACAGGTCGGTTTCGCACTCTTCGCGGAAGTCAGTTTCGATAATGCCGGAACGTCCACCACCGATGGCTGAACAATAAGATTTGCCGATTTCCAGCGCTTTGCCAGATGCGTCTTTGTCGACTGCAACAAGGCAAGGTACGCCGCCGCCTTTTGAATATTCGCCGCGCACCGTATGGCCTGGGCCTTTTGGCGCCATCATGATGACGTCGATGCCTTCTTTAGGCTCGATCAGACCAAAGTGTACGTTCAGGCCGTGTGCGAATGCGATGGCTGCACCCGGACGGATGTTGTCACGCACATATTTTTTGTATGTTTCTGCCTGAAGTTCGTCGGGCATTGTGAACATGATCAAGTCAGCCCAAGCAGCCGCTTCAGCGATTTCCATTGTCTTCAGGCCTTCGCCCTCAGCTTTTGCGATGGAAGGGGAACCTTCACGCAGTGCAACAACAACGTTCTTTGCACCGGAATCGCGCAGGTTTAACGCATGTGCGTGACCTTGGGACCCGTAGCCAAGGATCGCTACTTTCATTTCTTTGATCAGGTTAACATCGCAATCGCGATCATAATATACACGCATGATAATTCTCCAGTGTTTGAATTCTGTGGCGATCGTAGCGGGTGATTGACTGGATTTCAGCGTTGTAATCTGAGTATTTATCGTAAAAAGATGCTTGAAGTATTCGCAACATGGAGGGTTTTTATGAAATTCATTCTTGATGATATGGATCGACGCATTTTACGCCAGTGGCAAGCCGATCCGACATTAACCCCATCCGAGTTGGCTGAGCGGTGCGGCATCACTGTGGCTAAAGTGAACCGTCGTCAACTTCGGTTGCAAGAGGCTGGTGTGATCAAGGGTATTGAAGCCGTCATTGATTGGGCTGCATTGGGCTTTGCTGTTGAGGTCTCGTTGCGTGTCACGTTGGACAAGACAATACCTCGTGCCTTTGACGATTTCATTGAGGCAGCACGGGGCGTTTCGGAAGTCATCGAAATACAGACCTTTCTAGGCCGCGTTGATGTGCGCCTGTCTTTGGTGGCGCGGGATATGCCGCATTATCAGCATATATACCGGTCCAGCATTTTGACGTTACCACATATTGCGGACATCGAGGCGCTGATGATGGTGGCCCAGATCAAATCGAATGAAAGCCTGCCCTTATGATTGAGCTTGATGATTTTGACCATGCATTGTTACGCCAACTGCAACGTGATGCCAGCCAGAGTGCTGGTGCTTTGGGGCGTGAAATTGGCATGTCACAACCTGCCACATGGCGCCGCATTCGCCGTTTGCAGGACGCGGGCGTGATCAAGGGGCGGCGACTGCGCTTGGATGCTGAGGCGTTGGGGTTTGGGGTCACGGTGTTTTTGGGTGTCAAGCTGGCCACTAAGGGTCGCGTTAGCCTTGAAGATTTTGAACGGGCGGTCAGTGCGATCCCCGAGGTGCAGCGCGTCGAACACGTCTTGGGCATGTATGACTATCGCCTGCGTGTCGTCGCGCGGGATTTACCAGATTTTGAACGCGTCTTACGCCGCCGCATAATGACATTGCCGGGGGCAGGGGAGGTGGAGGCAAATGTTTTACTGAGTGAAGAGCGTCTTGCGGGGCCAATAGGCTAGTATCGGAGACAGGGTTTCCGATAGGCGCATTCGCGAAACCCGAACGCCAATTGTATACCAAAGTAGACTTTGCCTTGAATGCTATTGGTCGTTATCGGATTGTAAAATCTTAGGAGGCCAGAAAAATGCCCGCACTGCTTGATACCGTTGACCCACAGGGTCTTGAAGAGTTTTCAGTCGTATTTACGGACCGATCACTAAACCACATGAGCACCACATTCCAAGGTGTAATGCGTGATATCTCGGAGATGTTGAAAGACGTCTACAATGCCGATGCCGTTGTTGTTGTTCCGGGCGGCGGGACGTTTGGGATGGAATCCGTAGTCCGTCAGTTTGCCAAAGACGCAAGCGTGTTGGTCGTGCGCAACGGTTGGTTCAGCTACCGCTGGAGCCAAATTTTCGAACTGGGCGATTTCACGGCTGAAACAACTGTGATGAAGGCCCGTCAAACTGGGAATGCATCTGTGGCCCCGTTTGCGCCCGCACCCATTGATGAGGTGATCGAGGCCATCCGCAGCCAAAAGCCAAACGTGGTTTTCGCGCCGCACGTCGAAACTTCGGCTGGGGTGATCCTGCCAGATGATTATATCACTGCAATGGCCGCAGCTGCCCATGAGGTTGGCGCGCTGGTTGTGCTTGATTGCATCGCGTCTGGCTGCGCTTGGGTCGATATGAAAGTGACAGGTGTTGACGTGCTGATCTCTGCTCCACAAAAAGGGTGGAGCGCGTCGCCTTGCGCAGGTTTGGTGATGTTGTCCGAACGGGCAATCGAGCGGGTGGGTGAGACCCAATCCGACAGCTTTGCGATTGATCTGGGGAAATGGCATGCCATCATGCAGGCCTATGTGAATGGCGGTCACGCTTATCATGCCACCATGCCTACGGATGCGTTAAAAGATTTTCGAGATACAATCATCGAGACGCGCGATTACGGTTTTGAAAAGCTGAAAGCTGCGCAATGGGCTTTGGGCGACGGCGTGCGCGCTATGCTGGCCGCAAAAAATGTGACGTCCGTGGCTGCAGATGGATTTGGCGCACCGGGCGTTGTGGTGAGTTATACAGCGGACGCAGACATTCAAAACGGCAAACTATTTGCCACTGAGGGGATGCAGATCGCGGCGGGTGTTCCGTTGCAATGTGATGAACCTGCAGATTTTCGCACCTTCCGTTTGGGCCTGTTCGGTTTGGATAAGCTGTATGACGTTGAAGGCACGCTGAAACGCTTAGAACGCGTTGTGAACAAGGTCTTGTGATCCTTATTCGCGCAACAGCCGCATCTTTTTAATCCTCAATCGTGGCAGGTCATTGGCCTAACGCGATTGAGCACTTAAGGTGCGGCTTATGAAATTGGTCTCCCTAACCGCCCTCACCATGTTGGCTTTTGCCGCCAATTCCATACTAACCCGTATGGCGATTGATGGTGGGCATATTGACCCCTCAAGTTTTGCGGCTATTCGGATTGCGGCGGGGGCTGTGGCATTGGCATTGATCCTAGCCGTGGGCGGTGGCGGGCTGCCGCTCTTTGAGCGGGCACGGATTGTTGGGGCGTTGTCTTTGGCTGCTTATATGATCGGGTTTTCACTTGCCTATGCCACATTGGACGCAGGCCTTGGCGCGTTGATTTTATTTGGAGTTGTGCAGGGCACTATTTTTATCTGGGGAGCTATGCGTGGTGCCACCCCATCACCGCGTCAGTTCAGTGGTGCCTGCTTTGCATTTGTTGGTCTGCTTATCGCCCTATGGCCAACTGAGGGCGGCTCAAGCAGCATCGCTGGCACTGCCTTGATGGTCATAGCAGGTTTGGGGTGGGCGGCCTACACGCTTGCAGGTCGGGGCGCGACAAATCCGCTGGCTGCCACGGCTGCAAATTTTGTACTCGCCATGCCGTTGCTGTTGATTTTGTTAGTATGTCAGTCATTGAACGCAAACATTGTCGGCATCGGTTTGGCAATTCTGTGCGGCGCGGTCACATCGGGCCTTGGATATTCGCTGTGGTATGCTGTTCTTCCCAGAATGACAGCAACAACTGCCGCGATTGTTCAACTCAGTGTGCCGATCATCGCCATTGCCGCAGGTGCTATATTTCTGGGTGAGATCGTCAGCCAACTGATCGTAATAGCTGCAGCATTGGTTGTTGGTGGGATCGCTTTGGCCGTCACGAAACGATCAGTTCTAACTGATCATACCTAAGTGGTTGACCTGGGTCAAAAGCGACAGCGCCAAGGCTAGAGGGTTTGTGTATAACGTGTGCCAGCTCGTTTTGTGTCACCCAGACATGGCGGTTCACGACCGCTTCTGTGTCGTTCCAATCGGTTGCAATTTGGGCTGTGCCAGTGAGCGTACATCGAAAGAATACTTCGACTTGGTGAAATCCATACTCGATTGAGTGAAATTCGTTCACGAGGGCAGGCGCACCAACCGTCACATTTAACCCCGTTTCCTCAAACACTTCACGGACCAAATTTTCAGGTAGGCTGCTTCCAACATTCACACCTCCCCCAGGGGCGCACATCAAAGGGCTTTTTTGACCTGCCCACGCATTGACCAGCAAAAGGCGATTTTCGTGGATGATAATGGCACGTACAGCAACGCGGGGTGATTTTGCTAACATTGTATGGGGTCCGGTGCGAATGTTTGTCGCACTACCATTCCATGTGAGGGCTGTTAGGTCTATCTGCATTCCCATGAAACATTTGATCTCGATACTCTTTGTCTGCTTTTTGGCGGGCCCAGCCACGGCAAATTGTGTGATTTTACTACACGGGCTTGCGCGGACTGAGGCATCCTTTGCCTTGATGGAGACCGCGCTTGAAGCCGAAAAGTTTACCGTTGTGCGTCCTGGATATGCATCAACC
>CAJJBH010000027.1 GCA_905182355.1 uncultured Paracoccaceae bacterium
AGTTCGACCGTTTTATACGTCAGTTCCTGCACCGAGATCAGCGATATGATCGAGCTGTCTTTGATCAGGCTGATAAACTGGTTAGCCATCGGTGGTATCACCTTATGCATGGCTTGTGGCATGACGACGTAACGCATTTCTTGCAGGCCGCTCATCCCGATGGCACGGGCGGCTTCGCGTTGGCCTTTGGGGACGGATTGGATGCCTGCGCGTACGATCTCGCCCACGAATGCGGCCTCGAACATGGCCAAAACGATGACGCCTGAAATCAATGATGGGAAACGGCGCATATCGCCAAAGAAGAATTCCCAAATCGGGGCTGCGTCACTGCGGGCGATGCCGCGTGACCATGCGTTCAAGTTTAGCGCGTCGATCAATTGCTGGGACAGAAAGAAGAAGAAGATAAAGATAATGACCACGGGTGGAATGTTGCGCAGCAGCTCAAGATAGGTACGCGCCAACAGCCGAACAGTCAGATTTTCAGAGCAGCGTGCGATCCCCAATAACGTGCCAAAAATCAGCGCAAGGACACTGGCATAGATGCTGATGCGGATCGTTGCAAACAGACCCTGTAATAGCAAATTGGCAAACCACTCGTTGCGATCTTCGCGGTAACGCACGATATAATCCGGGATCAGGTTCCACCGCCAATTGTAGTTAAGCGCGCCCTCAATCCGAAATCCCACGTAAGTGATGATCCCCGTCAAGACGACGAGGATCAGCCAATCAAGCCAACGTAGTTTTTGAATAAATGAGGGCACGATCAGGTCTTTTCTTACTGGGTTACTTGGTCATCCCAATCAGTGCCTTTGAACCAGTAATCATTGCGTTCTTTCAACCAACCGTTTGCGTGACGCACGGCAATCCAGTTATTGAAAAAGTTCAATGCATCCGCGTCACCTTTGCGCAAACCAAACCCCTCGCCTGTGGCAAGGAATGTTTGATCAAACGGCACCGACAACGTGTCGGGGTAGCGGCGTGCTTCGATTGACGGTGTTGGTTCTGCGCCCATTGTGGCGTGTGCGTTGCCGTTCAAAACTTCCTGCGTGGCGGCGCCATCTTCGTCAAACAGCAGCAATGTGGCTTCTGGGAACAATTGGCCGATAACAGTAGCAGGCGTGCCGCCACGACGTGCACCAAATGTGACGTCAGCAGAGTTGTAATCCTTCAACGTGAAGCCATCAATCATGGCTGTATTGGACAAGATCGTTAAGCCAGAATACGCATAGGGATTGGTGAAGTTGATCGTCAAATTTCGGGCTGGCGTGACGGACATGCCAGAGATGATAACGTCGAAATTTCCTGAAACCAGCTGAGGGATAATACCATCCCACGCGGTTGGGACAAATTCGACTTCGACACCCATATCTTCGGCCAGTGCGCGGCCAACGTCCAGTTCAAAGCCGATCAATTCGCCGTTGATATCACGCATGGACCACGGCGTGAAAATGGACAGGCCAATACGGATAACACCGTCTTTTTTGATCGTCTCGATCACGGATTCAGAGCTGAGGGATTGGGTTGCAGTTTGTGCAAATGCAGGGGCAGCCAAAATTGTGCTAGTCAGTGCCGCAAACGCCATTCCAAGCGCGTTCGACATAATTTTTCTACGTGTAGTGGACATTGAAGTCTCCTTTGGAGAGTTGGTGGTTAAGTTTCGGATTGAAATCGTTTTTCCACGGCTGAAACACCGAAAGACAGAACAAGGGTAAGGGCCAGATAGACGGCTGCGATGGTGAACCAGACCTCGAAACTCATGTAGGTATCCGAGATGATGTTGCGTCCGATGGTCGTCAATTCTGCCACCGCAATCACGCTTACAATTGCGGATGATTTGATCAAGTGAACCACCTCGCCCGTCAACGGCGGCAGCATGAACCGCACGGATTGAGGCAGGATAATGTAGCGATACGCCTGTGCGCGGCTCATCCCGATGGAGGCCGCAGCCTCCCATTGCCCATTGGCGACTGAATTGATGCCAGCCCTGAAGATTTCTGAAATCAAGGCAGAGTGAAAGACCGCAAGCGTCAAAACGGCAGCAGTCCAACGGTCAAATCCGAACACGGGGCCAAGCACGTAATAGAACAAATACAGCAGCACCAAAAGTGGGATATTACGCACAAATTCCAGATAGGTGACTGCAACGCCTTTTCCCACAACCAGCCCTGACAGACGCAACAATGCAACGCCAAGGCCCAGTACGGTTGCCAGAATAAAAGAAGTCAGTGACAAGACAATCGTGGCCCAAAGTCCGGTGATGATTTCACCCACCTGAAACCCATCGTCGGTAAAACGGTAGAAGTATTTTGGTATCTGATACCACTGCCAATTGTACCCCATTTGCTGCGCCCCTGTGTAGGACGCCCAAACGATCACAGCGACAATCATCACATACAAAACCACGGCAACGGGCGTGGTGTTCACGATGCGGGTGAAGGTCACTGGACGGGGGACGGGCATCACCTAATGCTCCAAGATCTGATCAAGGAACATACGGGCACGGTCACTTGTAGGATTGGTAAAGAACGTCTCAGGGGGTGAGGTTTCTACGATACGCCCCGCTTCCATAAACACCATCGTATCCGCCACTTTGCGGGCAAATCCCATTTCGTGGGTCACAACAACCATCGTCATACCGGTGTCCGCCAGTTCAACCATAACATCCAAAACTTCGCCAATCATCTCGGGATCAAGGGCGGAAGTTGGTTCATCAAACAGCATCACACGTGGTTCCATACACAACGCCCGCGCAATCGCGACACGCTGTTGTTGGCCACCAGAAAGTTGAGCAGGGCGTTTGTCAGCCTGTTCGGGAATTCGGACCCGTTCAAGGTATTTGCGGGCTGTGGCCTCGGCCTGTGCACGGTCAAGTTTGCGCACTTTCATCGGGCCAATCATCAAGTTTTCCAAGACAGTCAGATGCGGGAACAAGTTGAATTGCTGAAACACCATACCGACGTCTTGGCGCAGCTGGCGGATTTCTGGCGAGTCTGGATAAAGTTCGATCCCGTCGACTGTCAGGTTCCCACTGCTGTGGTTTTCTAGCCCGTTGAAACATCGGATAAGCGTCGACTTTCCAGAACCCGATGGACCACAAACAACGACACGTTCATTTTTGTGCACAGTCATGTGTACGTCAGTTAGCGCGTGGAAATCACCAAAAGCTTTCCCAACGCCATTGGCCACAATAATTGGCGACTTCGTCATCTCACTGTGCACTCCGAATTATGGAATTTTAGGTAGTGCACGATTTCGCGAAGGCAACAATCAATACCAGCGCTGCCTAAAAAAGCCGCAAATTTGGACTTGGCCCAATACGGCCGGCGCACGTTTGAGCGGCATTTGGCCGCATGCTTTGGTTAAAGTGATCCGAGCGTAGAAAGTCTTCGTACCTTCTTTATCCAGTACAAAACTGGGCTAACTGAAACACTAGGAGAAACATTATGTTCCGTCGTACTTTTCTTGCCGTGACGTCTGCAGCTGCAATCGCAACTGCGTCTATCACCTTTGCAGATGGCCACTCAAAGGACATCGTAGACACCGCCGTTGGTGCCGGCTCCTTTACCACATTGGTTGCCGCCGTGCAGGCTGCCGGTCTTGTTGAAACACTGAAAGGCGAAGGCCCATTCACTGTGTTCGCACCAACAGACGAAGCGTTTGCCGCACTACCTACAGGCACAGTCGAAACCCTGTTGTTGCCAGAAAACAAGGACCAACTGATCGCAATCCTGACATACCACGTGGTGCCAGGCAAAGTGATGAGTGGCGATTTGAGCAACAACATGATGGTGACAACAGCCCAAGGCGGCGATGTTACAATCATGACCGAAGGTGGCGTCACAGTGAACGGTGCCAACGTTGTAACTGCTGATATTGAAGCATCAAACGGCGTCATCCACGTGATTGATGCGGTTATCTTGCCGAAGTAATACCCACTAAATTGGCCATTCAAACCCAAAGTATTGGTCGTCCAATTCGATCAGTTTTGGCGGTTTGTTTGGCCCAATAAACTTGTCTGTTGGCCCGCCTGAAAATCTTAATATTTGGACGGGCCAACGCTTTGGTTAATATCTATTAGGCCCACCAAAGTTTACGAGAGCATATTGTCCTTTATTGTTTGATCTGCTGTGCACTTTACGGACTAAACTTGCCTAGTCGTGCGTTAATTCCGCATGCTGTGTCCGATTTTTGCCAATAAATCGCACATTGTATTAAAAATCTGCAAATGTTGCGCCCTGTGCGCATGTTTTCTCTGATATTCCTGAGGGAGCAGCCAAAAGGGACCCCCATGAGCCAAGAATTTTACGCCTATCAGTCAATTGCCCGCGCAACTCATGAACACGGGGTCGATACCATGTTCGGGCTGATGGGAGATGCCAATCTCTTTATGGTGGACAGTTTCGTACGCGATTATGGCGGGCGTTTCATCCCTGCTGCGCACGAAGGAAGTTCCGTCTTGATGGCGTTGGCCTATGCCCATGTTTCAGGAAAAGTAGGCGTGGCGACAGTGACCCACGGACCCGCCCTGACCAATTGTATGACCGCTCTTACCGAAGCTGCGCGGGGGCATATGCCGATGGTTGTTCTTGCTGGCGACACGCCAGTGGACAACCCGCGTCACTTACAAAGTATCGACCAGCGCGAGGTTGTCAAAGCAACGGGCGCAGGGTTTGAACAACTGCGCACACCCGAAACCGTAGGCAAGGATGTTGCCCGCGCCTTTTACCGCGCCCAAGTCGAACGCCGCCCCATAGTTTTGAACATGCCTGCAGATTTTATGTGGCAAGGGGTGACACACGACGTTCAGGTGCTTGACGTGTTTACTGCACCGGGGGGTGTGGCGCAGGGCGAAATTCTTGACAATGCAATTGGCATGATTGCGTCGGCACGCCGTCCGCTGATCTTGGCAGGTGGTGGTGCAGTTGGCGCACGGGATCAGTTGGTCCAGCTTGCCGACAGATTAGAAGCCCCCCTTGCGACCACTTTAAAGGCGAAGGGTTTGTTCAATAACCATCCCTACAACATCGACATTTTCGGTACGCTTTCCACGCCAGCAGCCTATGATTTGATCGCCCAATCGGATTGCATCGTTTGTTTTGGCACGGCCTTGCATGACTTCACCACCGACCGTGGCAAACTGATGAAAGACAAACGGATCGTGCAGATTGATGTCGAACCCGCAGCAATTGGTGGGGGCCTTCATCCTGACGCGGCACTTGTCGCTGATGCGGGACTGACGGCTGAAACGATCCTGTATTGGTTGAACGAGGCAGAAATCCCATCAAGTGGCTTTACCCGTGATTTAGACATCGCCACGCTGACCACACATCCTGCAGGCGCCAAGAAAACGTCAGACGGGTTTGTGAATTACGTACACGCCTTGGAGCGGTTGGAAGACGAGCTGCCCAAGGACCGCGTTTTGGTCACGGATGGGGGCCGTTTCATGACAGAAGTTTGGTGTCGCTTGTCTGTGCCAAATCCGCAAAGCTTTGTGTGTACCGTAAATTTCGGGGCGATTGGATTGGGCTTGCAAGAAGCTGTGGGTGCAGGCCTTGCCGCGCCGGACCGCCCAGTGGTTTTGTTTAGTGGTGATGGTGGTTTCATGATGGGTGGAATCAACGAATTCAACACCGCTGTGCGCCTTGGCCTTGATCTGATTGTGATCGTCGCAAATGATTCCGCTTACGGGGCAGAGCACATCCAGTTTATCGACCGCAAAATGGATCCAAGCCTGACAGAATTCCACTGGCCGTCCTTTGCAGAGATCGCCAAATCTTTGGGTGGCGAAGGTATTGAGGTGCATTCAGACGCAGAACTTGAAACCGCACTTGTGGCCCTCAAAAACCGCAAAGGTCCGTTTCTGATCGAACTTCGGTTGGACCCACACGATGTGCCACGCATGCGCATCTAATATGTGGGCACATCGGATGCTGAGGTATTGATTGGCATGCGGTTTTCCAGATCGCTAAAGTAGGTAGTGAGTGGAACGAAAGATTTACCTTCAGGAGTACAGCCGTGAAACCCAGACACTTAGTGATAAAAACGGTTCTTGCTTGTGCAATATTCGCACCTGCCCATGCCCAATCGACACACAAAGCCACGCTTTGCGAGGCGGCGAAAACAAATCAGGTTGTTGAAATCGTCTACGACAAAGACGCCAGCAAAGGCTGTCTTCCGCGCATTATAGACGTGCATCAAGTTGCAATTGGCAACAACGGTCAGTTGTATTTGCACGGGTGGCAAAGCCGCGGCTGCACCAAAGGGCGTGACTATGCCTCAAAACGGATTTTCCGATTTGATAAGATCAAGTCGGTTGCGGTAATAGACGGCGCATTTGACCTAAAATCACAGTCTATCAAGGCTGAAGGCTGGGACGGATGCATCGGCTCAAACTGTTTTATTAAGGAAAACATTTGCGAATAGCGTCCTCGTTATAAACGAGAACGCCCAACTTTTTCACAGTTTGGCAGTCTTAATGCGACGCCTTCATGCGTGCTGTCAAAATGCGGAACGGCACCAAAGCGATCAAAGCCAAAGCCAGCTTAACAAGCCAATCAGCAAATCCCAATGTGACCCACAACGGGACCATCGGACCTGCGTTCATAAACGGTGCAGCGTCCCACGCCCAGTTGATTGCTGCGTCGGCATTTGGTCCGAAGAACGTAATCGATGCAGAGAATGCGATGGTGAAGAACAATGCAGTGTCCAGCGCCGAACCGATAAGCGTGGAGACCAGCGGCGCACGCCACCATGATCCACCACGCAGACGGTTGAAGATGCCAACGTCGGTCATTTGCGCGATCAGGAATGCGCAACCTGATGCGACTGCAATCCGCAATGGAACGGCTGGACCGAATTCCAGCATGATCTGGCTGCCAATTAGCGAACAGATGATACCCGTTATAAAGCCTGCGAAGACGACACGACGGGCCGCTTGCGCGCCGTAGATGCGGTTCATCACATCTGTCACAAGAAACGCCAATGGGTAGGTGAAGGCACCCCATGTCAGTAATCCGTCGAGGATCAGGAATTGCACAAGAATATTTGAGGCCACAACGATGGCGGCCATAGCAAGAATACCAGGAAGGTACCCCCGCGTGAGGATAGAGTTAGTCATAATATTTTCCCGTTTTATCAAGGTAGCGGAGAACTCGGCCTGCGACATGCAGACTGGCGGTCTTTAGCCAGTGATACGCAGCAGTGCAAGTTATTCTTGCAAGGAGTATTCCACGATTTCACTGCGCAGCACGCTGAGGAAATTGTTGTCCGACACCATTGTAACACGGGTCTGCCCAGCGCTGTCACGCCAGACACTGATCCCCTCAAGGTTGCCGTGCTTGGATGGCAACGTTGACAATAGAACCTGATCGTCCAGCCCCTGCACATTCAGATCAAACCGTCTGACCCGTGATCGAAAGCCTAACGGGGAAACCGTGCGTTCAAGGATATAGAACAAGCCGTCTGGTCCAAAATCCGCACCGACGGTCATAAAACTGCCGCGCCTTGGGAAGCCACCAACTATTTCCCAATTGTGATTTTGGTAAGCAAATAATGGATAGATGTTTGATCTGTTTGATGGGCTTTCTGGCAATGTGAAAAGCGTTCCATCAGATCGAATGGCGACAGCTTCAAGCGATTTGTTTTGCTCGAACGTCTGGAACGCAGGGTGATTGTTCAGTGTCTTTAATTGACCATTTGGAGACAACATGACGACGCGGGTGTCCCTTTCAAACGAAAAGAAAAACGTCTTTCCGTCAAGGGTGGCAACCCCTTCAAGGTCGCCTTCCAGCGTCGCAGGCTTTGCCCACGGCCACATTTCTATCTTCGAAAGCCTACCATCTTTTCGTGTGATCCCGACTTTGAACAACTGCCCACGATCTGAAGCGATCAATCCCGTTGAACCATCTTGCGACAGTTCAATACCAGACAGCCCACCAACCTCGGTTTTAAGGGTCACCTGTCGCGAGTAGGTTAAAGTCGGCCCAGCGGACGCAGTCCCCGCAGCCAGGCCTAGCGCGAGCGCAAGACGTTTGAACATTGCTGCGGCAAATCTGCGACTTTGTATTCGCGACGTGGTTTAGGTTTTGGGGCGTTCGGATCGCGTGGTTTTGGTGCCGGTGGGTTCAAGATATCATCCACCCATTTTTGCGCATCAGCGCAACCGTCCCCTGCGGGTTGTTTCGCTTGGGGTTTGCAGCCTTTGGCCCCACGAGGGCAAGCAATCCGAATGTGGAAGTGATAGTGGTGCCCATACCATGGACGCACCTTATTCAGCCAATCCCTGTTGCCTTTTTCGTCGTTGCACATTTTGACCTTTGCGCCTGGAAAAATTAAAATCCGTTCTACCCGGTTGTCTTTGGCCGCTGCCTTGACGATCTCGTGATGTGCCCGCGTCCAATTGCCGTTGGTGAATGCCCCGCCCGAACGGCGGGTGGAAATGGACGAAAGGTTTTCCCGATCCTTCGTAGATAGGTTCAAGTTTTGCGCAGGCAGCATCCAGATATCAGCATCAAGCCCGATTTGGTGGCTGCGATGTCCCGTCAGCATGGGTCCGCCCCGTGGTTGGCTCATGTCCCCGACATAAAGCCCGTTCCATCCGGGTTGACTTGCGGCGACACGGCTTAGTTTTTTGACCATGTCGATCATTTCGGGGTGCGCCCAGTTTCGATTGCGCGACAGGCGCATGGCTTGCCATGTTGCACCTGTCTCCTCGAGCTGTTCCCCACCCGCAAGGCACCCACGTGCGTAGCTGCCGTATGCCGCCGGTGATTGCGCCGATGCAAAGGACTTGGCACCAAAGGCCGCCTTGGCCAGCCCTTTGGTTTCAGCCCTGTTCGGTTCAACAACCTGTGTGCCATCGATACTGGTGTCAGACGATCCGGAACACGCTACAAGGATCAACGACAGCCCTATGATCGAAATATTGCGTAGCCGTTTCAAGTGTTGTTCTCCCCTTCCGGTTTGACCCAGATTAGCAAGACAAGCCCAACAAAGAAAAGGACAAGTACGGGCGAAATACCGATGCGCGCACTGCCGGTCATTGTGGTGACGATGCCGATCAGCAAAGGCGCAAGGAATGCAGTGGCGCGCCCTGACATGCCGTAAAGGCCGAAATATTCGGTTGAGGACGCTATATTTGTATGGCGCACCATCAAGGACCGGCTTGCAGATTGCACGACACCGCCCATGCCACCGATGAAGACGCCACAGATCATAAAGACCAGATCTGGCAGGCTTGACCCGTCGGCCAATTGCACACCAAAGAACGTAGTTGGCGACAGGTTAATGATGGTAAAGCTAACAACCATAAGGGCGACAATTGCCAAGATAACGACAGGTTTTGGTCCAAACCTACGATCCGCAAATCCGCCTAGGTAGCTGAAGAACGCCGCGCCTAAGGCTGCAATAACACCGAACGCCCCGACTTGGCTGACCTCCCAATTCAGAACCAACAGCGCATAGACTCCGCCAAAGGAATACAGCCCGTTCAACCCGTCGCGGTACAACATTGAGGACACAAGGTAGGTTGCCAAACTGGGTTTGTTGCGCAGGCCCTTGATGGATGTGAAGACGTTGCCCAGCGCTTCTGACACGCCAGCCCGTCTTGCAGTTGATGGCTTTTCGCGCACCCATAAGAAGTAGGGAATCATGAAGATGGCGAACCAGATTGCGGTAAAGATACCGGTGGCTCGGGTGCCTTCGCGCATGTTCGGGTCAAGGCCAAACATAGGCTCTAATCCGACGATTGTCAGGCCGTTGCCCTGTTCCACGATCAACGCCAAAACAAGGATCAAGGACACAACCCCGCCCAGATATCCAAAGGCGAAACCAGAGCCCGAGATTTTACCAATCTCTTCCTTTGTGCCCAGCGCTGGCAATTGTGAGTTCACAAAGATCAGCGCGTATTCCGCCCCGATAAAGCCCATCCCAAAGGACGCGAGCATCCAGTACAAGTTGCCTGCCGCGGGATCGGTGAACCACAACAGGCCAGAGCCGACGATATACATGATGCTAAAGCCGACGATCCACGGCATGCGACGCCCCGAACTGTCTGCCATTGCGCCAAAGACGGGGGCGGTGAGGGCGATGATAATGCCGAAGAGTGCAGTGCTCCACGCCCACAAAGATTGCGCTTTGGCGTCTGCAATGTCTTCGCTTAACCCAAGGTTCAGGAAATAGACGGCGGCGATGGACGCGAAAAACGGGCCGAAAATAAAGGTGTTAAGGACTGTGTGATAAGGCTGGCTGGCCCAATCAAAAAAGTACCAACCCCAGATCCGCTTTTTCAATGATACTTCAGCCATGTTCCGCCCTTAATTTTAGTTAAAAGACTATGAACAGGCCAACTGCTTATAATCAAGCAAAGGTTTTATGGCTCTTCTGACATCGGGGGCCATGGGCGTTTGTCTTCGGCCTTAATCCATGCGGCAATCCAGTCTGGCATTGGGGGACTGACTGGATCACGATCAAGCGCCACGGCCATACGGCGCGGCGGGATCGCACGGTAATTTTCAGTCACTGCAGCACGATAAATGATGTGGTTGGCGCACTCAC
>CAJJBH010000028.1 GCA_905182355.1 uncultured Paracoccaceae bacterium
CTTGTGCTTGTGCTTGTGCTCGGGCGAGGTTGCGTTTTTGGTTTGCTGTGGCGTGAAGTTGTGGGGGATAGTGGGTTTCACCCACCCTACGGTGGTCGTGAAAACGTTGAACCAGTCTTAGAAAGAAGCGGCGCTTTATTTAGTGGACGATCTTATGTCGCCTCAATCGTTCCGTATTTTCCGGCATAAAATGCAAGCGGAGTGCCGTTTTGGAAGGTTACGTCGTTTGCTTGGCCGATGACGATAACGTGGTCACCTGCGGGGTGGGTTGCGACATGGCTACATTCAAATCGCGCCAAACAATTGTCGATCAGCGGTACACCATGCGCGTTTAGGGTGTGGTGTATTTCGTTAAAAGCGTGGCCGTTTTTGGCGAAGGCCTCGCAGATGTCTTTTTGTTGGTCTGTCAAAATGTGAATCGCAAAATGGGGCGCATCGGCGAAAAATTTGAAGCGGCTGGAATTGATCGCAGGCGACCACATCACCAAGGCGGGGTCCAACGAGAGCGAGGAAAAGCTGTTGGCCGTCATGCCAATCACGCCGTCCGCTGTCTTGGCCGTTATGATGGTCACGCCTGTTGCAAACTTGCCAAAGGCGTCGCGCAACAGGCGGGTGTTGTCTGCGTTTGGTCGAAACTGTTGTGGTGACGTATTTGCCATATCTTTCATCATGCGACTTCGTGGCCCAATGCTGCAGTGTATATTTCGAACCAAGTGATACGGTCCATTTCGACGTTGAATGCGTCGCGAAGTCCGGCAATGCGTTTAAGGTTATTGGTGCCCATAACAGGCAGCACTTTGGCGGGGTGCGCCATGATCCAAGCCACAGCCACAGCGGCGCGATCCACACCGTTTTTGCGCGCTACAGCGTCCATTGCTTTCATCACATCTGTGTTGCCGTTCATCAAGGAACCACCTCCAAGTGGGGACCACGCCATGACGTGTTGTCCGTTTTTTTGGTGATACGCCAAATCGCCGTTGGTCAGGCACTCATGCGCGGTTGCAGACATTTCTATCTGGTTGGTGACCAGCGGATTTTTCATCCCTGACTGTAATAGATCGCAATCCCATGGCTTGAAGTTTGATACACCGATGTTGCCAACCTTGCCCGCAGCAACCAGCGCATCAAGGGCGTCACCCGTTTCATTATGATCCATAAATGGGTCGGGCCGATGGATCAGCAACAGGTCGATATGTTCGTTACCCATGTTGGTTAATGACGCTTCAACCGAGGAGTTAATATGCGCGGCAGATGTGTCATAATATTTGACGCGTGCACCGCTGTATTTACCGCAAGGCGTGACGATGTCGCACTTGGTTATGATCTCCATCTTGGCCCTCAGGGATCGGGTCGCGCGCAGGGTTTTACCCAAAATCGCTTCGGCAGAATAATCGCCGTAAATGTCGGCCTGATCGAAGGATGTGATGCCTTGTTCAAGGCAGGCGTTAATCTTGGCCTCAACGTGTTTCACAGAAGAATCAGCGTCGTCAACCATGCGGCACATGCCGTAAACAATGCGGCTAAGGTCAAGGGATTTGGACAGTGTGACACGTTCCATTAACGGCATTCTCCTGTGGCAAAGGGGTGTTTCGGATGGTTTTGGCACAAGAACCATAGGCATATGGCAATGAACATGTGTCAAGATGTGGCATGATCAATTTGTTGAACAGTCCGTCCCTTCATTTTGCGGATCGATCCATTTTAAGGCATAGATCTTGGGCAGCACCTGATCAGCGGCGGCAATTGGGGCGTGTTCTCAGGTTTGGGTGGTTAAATCAAGTGGGCATCAATTTTCGAAACGGATGTTTGACGCATTTTCAGCCATATCGTGTAGGGTCAGGGCGCTACGGTATTAATTGTCGCGCATGATTAGTTTTGTTCGACAGGCGCGGGTTACGTCGGGCGTAAATTTGATGACACCTATCCCGCTCCTGTTTGTTACCGTTGGTAGGCTGATAACTGTATTTCAACTACCTTGGGGCAAAACCAAGGGGAGGTTACTTCTTAAGGGCCCTGAATGCCCGTTATTTTCATTGTTTTGATACTGTTGCTTGCGCCACACACCGCCCAAGCAGAAGCGTTGCGTGGCAGCTTGTTTGCGGCCACTTCAGCCAAACCAGATGGGGCCTTGGCGGGGTTGTTCGTTGGGCGATCTCCGGGGGGTATGTTTGCCCCACGACCCGACCAGCGTTTGGGGGCGAAACACGCCGTAGGCATAGGGCTGCAAAAGTCCGATGTCCAAATGATCCGCGCACTTATCCAAGAGGCGGAATCACGCAAGGATGGTTACGATGTGGTGCAACATGGGGCACGGATTAAGCCTGCGAAACGGCCTACAAGAATGACACTGGAAGAGCTTCTTGCTTGGATCGATGCCACTCCAGGGCAACCACATGCGATTGGGCGGTATCAATTTATCCCCAAAACATTGCGCCGTTTGATCGAAAAAACGGGTGCTAAACTGTCCCAGCGATTTGATCCAAAGATGCAGGATCAATTGGCCGATGTGTTGCTGGCTGAGGCAGGGTTACAAAAATTTCGTGCAGGCACATTGGAACGTCAGGCATTTATGAACAACATGGCAAAGATTTGGGCTGGGTTGCCAACGTCAAACGGCAAGTCGCATTATGACGGGTATGCGGGGAACAAGGCGATGGTCACATGGGCGCGTTTTGATGCAGTGATGGCACGGATTTCGCCAAAGCAAAGCTGACACGACATTGAGTGGTGCATGCCCAATCTAGGAAAGGGCATGCTGTTAAACCTAAACGTATCGGTTGACGATGTTTTCCAGTTTTTCTTGCTGCCCGGAAACCGGTTGCGGGTTTAGATCACTTGCCTCTGCCTGCGCGGCAATGCCATCCAGTGTCGCGTCCTTTGTTAACATTGCTTGTGCGCCATTGGTTGCCCAACCTGCGTACCGCCCTTCGCGTGGGCCCTCTAGCGCGTTGTCTTCCAGCATTTGTGCAGCGGCCTTTAGCCCGCGGGCGCACACATCCATGCCCCCAATATGCGCGGCAATCAGGTCTTCGGCATCCAAAGATTGACGGCGCAACTTTGCATCAAAGTTTGTCCCACCTGTTTTGAAGCCGCCCGCCTTCAGCACCTCGTAATAGGCCAATGCCGCTTCTGGAACATTATTTGGAAACTGATCGGTGTCCCAACCAGACTGATAATCATTGCGGTTTATGTCGATAGATCCAAAGATACCAAGAGCATTGGCCATCGCCAGTTCGTGTTCAAACGAATGACCTGCCAAAATCGCATGTCCTTGTTCGATGTTCACCTGCACCTCATCCTCAAGTCCGAAACGCTTAAGAAAGCCATAAACCGTTGCAACATCATAATCATACTGATGTTTTGTGGGTTCTTGGGGTTTTGGCTCTATCAGGATCGCACCTTTGTAACCAATCTTGTGCTTGTATTCGACAACCATGCTAAGGAAGCGACCCATCTGCTCCAGCTCACGCGACAGGTCTGTATTTAGCAGGGTTTCGTATCCTTCACGCCCGCCCCAAAGTACGTAGTTTTCACCGTTCAATCGATGTGTCACATCCATCGCGTTCTTCACGATGGACGCACAGTAGGCGAATACGTCTGGATCTGGATTTGTGCTGGCACCCGACATGTAACGCGCGTTCGAAAACATGTTTGCAGTGCCCCAAAGCAGCTTTGGTCCGTTCTCCATCTTGGCCTCAAAGTAGTCGGCCATTTCGTGCAGATTGCGGTGGCTTTCAGCCAGATTGGCCCCTTCGGGTCGCACGTCGTGGTCGTGGAAACAGTAGTAGGGAACACCAAGAATACGGAACATTTCGAACGCTGCATCGGCTTTTATTTTGGCTAAATCCATAGTGTCAGCAGGGAACCAGGGGCGGTCAAAAGTTTGACCACCAAAGGGATCGTTTCCTTCCCAAACAAAATTGTGCCAGTAGCAAACGGCGAAGCGCAGGTGCTGCGACATTGGCTTGCCCATGATGATTTCATCTGGGTTATAATGGCGGAATGCCATCGGGTTGGTGCTGCTTTCGCCTTCGAATTTGATGGGGGCGATGCCTTCGAAATAAGTGCTCATAAGGTGGGGCTTTCTGTTGGGCCACCTGTTGAAGCAGGTGGCAAATTGTCTTGTAAATAAAGGGATGGGACGATGGTTCCAAAGCCCACAGGCAGTTGGTCGCCATCGCTTAGGGATTTCATGGCATCAAGTGCCAAGGCGATTTGATGGTCCGGTTTTTGGTCAATAACCGCATCAACCAAGCCATCGGTTAATGCGGTGCGTACATGGGCGACAAGGTCATGTAGAATGACGATTGGTCGCATTTTCGTCCTGCCAGATAGGGCTGCAAGCAGACCGCTATGTCCCGCCCCGATGCTGTAAATGCCGCCAAGCTTTGGGTAGGTAATCATTGCGTTGCGAACAGCATTTTCGACATCATCCGGTCTGTCAGCGCTTTGCACAATTGGCAGGACAGTAACGGTCTTGGGCAATACATCCAAAAACCCTGCGTAACGGTCGGCGTGATCGACAGCATCCAAGTTGCCAGCAATAGGCAGAACAACACCACCATTACGGTGGGCCAACGACATTAAACGTCCAGCAGTCTGCCCCGCGGCACGATTATCAAGGCCGATGTAGGCATCGCGGCTGCCCACTTGCATGTCAGCCACTAAGGTCAGAACGATCACACCTTTTGCCCGCAATGCGTTTACGGCTGTGCGGACGCGAGGGCTGTTAATTGCGACCAAACAAACTCCAGTGATTTTGCTGTCCACACAGTTTTCAAGTGCATCGGCAAGGCGTTCTGCGTCAAAGGCGGGGATTTTTTTCAACGTGACGGTGATACGTTCACTTAAACGCGCATGTGCCTCACGCCGTACAGCTGCGCGTAACTCGTCGAAAAACGCGCCTGCTTGGGAGGGGATGAAAAAGACAAAATCATAGGTCCGTCCACGCGCCAGATTGGCGGCACTGACATCGCGTTTGTAGCCAAGAAGTTCGATGGCGTCAGACACCCGTTGAACGGATTTTGCAGCCACGCCCCCACGCTGGTTCAACACGCGATCTGCGGTTGCGTAACTAACGCCTGCCTTTGCCGCGACGTCCATCAATGTTGGTTTACGCATGGTTTCCCCCATGGCCCACCAATAAGGTACCAAAATGATAGGCGTCAATCATTTTGTTGATGATCGGTGGATTTGGCCATTTGACAGGGTGTTAGATGCAACGCCCGCCATCAACTTCCATGCAGACGCCTGTGACCATGCTGGCCTCGTCTGAACACAGATAACAGGCAGCATTGCCCATATCTTCAGGGGTTGAGAAACGGCCAATGGGAATTGTTGACAAGAACTTGGCCCGCATTTCGGGTGTGTCTTCACCCATGAAAAGTTTTAGCATGGGTGTGTCACCCGCAACTGGGTTTAACGCATTGACGCGTATGCCAACGGGGGCCAATTCCACGGCCATACCTTTGGTTGCATTGTTCATCCAACCCTTTGATGCATTGTACCAATTCAACCGTGGCCGCGGACTGACACCCGCGGTAGAGGCGAGGTTTAAAATCGCGCCCGACCCCTGTGCCTTCATCAGTGGAACGATGTGTTTTGCTGTTAGGTAAACTGACTTGCAGTTAACGGCAAAGACCTTGTCAAAATCGTCCTCGGTGACGTCTTCCATCGGTGCGGGTAGGTGCGTGGTGCCTGCATTGTTGATCAGGATATCGATCTTGCCGAACGCCTTCAGTGTCGCTGTGACCATGTCCATAACGCTGTCATTCTGCGCCACGTTTGTCTGCACTGTTTTGACACGATCACCCAGTTCTGCCGCCAATTCGTTCGCCATGTCGATGTTCAAATCGGCGATCATTACATTTGCGCCCTCGGCCACAAATTTGCGTGTGATCCCTGCGCCAAAGCCAGAGGCACCGCCTGTCACGATTGCTGTTTTACCTTGTAGTCGCATCTTAATCCTCCGCGAGATCTAAGTCGTCAATTCTAATTTCAAAATATGGCGTTTGTGCCCGTCCCCCTTGGGGTCGGCCTTGACCGTGCGCTCATGTTCAAATCCCATTTTATCCCAAAAAGCGCGTGCGTCTTTGTTCACGTCCAACACTGCAATACGGATGCAAGGCGCATTGTCGGCCCGCGCCTCGTCAATCACGTGCTGGGCCGTTTGACGTCCCAATCCGTCCCCACGTGCATCTGGGTCCAAAATCAGCAAACCCATGTACCAATGCCCTTGTTTTGGATAATGACGAATGCTGCCGGCAAAGCCCGCAAGCGTGCCGTCAGCCCGTTCTAACCCGCGTAGAAAAATGTCGTCTGGACCGCAATGGGGGGGCGCATCTGTCAGGGCTGAATGCACAAATCCGGGGTTGTGTGCCTTGCCCGTTTCCATTGCCACGTAATCGCTGGCGCGGTGCATCAGATCGGCGACGCGCTTGTAATCTGCCTTGGCGTCGAGTGATATGATTTTGATGTCATCCATGAAGGGCCGCCACTGTTTTGAGGGTTGAAAAACCATAAAGTGCTTCGAACCCTTTTTCACGCCCGTGACCCGACAAGCCAACGCCGCCAAATGGCAATTCCACACCACCGCCGGCGCCGTAGTTGTTGATGAAAACCTGACCAGCACGAAGGCGTTTTGCGAGGCGCATTTGACGTGCACCATCAACGGTCCAGATCGCGGCCACCAATCCGAAATCTGTGCCATTGGTGATCCTGATTGCGTCTTCTTCGGTGTCGAATGGGATGATGACTTGGACAGGACCAAAGATTTCTTGTTGGGCCAAGATGTGGTTCGGGTCCACATCCGTAAATAAGGTTGGGGCCACGTAGGCACCGCCCGATGGCGCACCCTCTACGATAATTCCCTGCGCGATTTTGTTCAGATCAGCGCCTTGGCTAAGGAACCCTTCGACAATTTCTTTTTGGCGCATGGATACTAAGGGGCCAACGTCCAAATCATCACCCGCAGGGCCGACGCGCAATTCGCCGTATCGTGCCGCCATCCGCGTCACGACTTCGTCATAAACGCCGCGTTGCACAAGAATGCGCGAAGAGGCGGAACAGGTTTGCCCTGCGTTTTGGATACCTGCGTTCACAAGGAATGGGAGGGCGGCATCTAGATCCGCATCATCAAACACCAGCTGCGGAGATTTTCCACCAAGTTCTAGTGTCACAGGAACGGCGTTTTGGGCGGAGGTGGATTGAATCAATTTGCCGACCCCTACAGAGCCCGTGAAGGAAATGTGGTGAACTTGTGGATGCGCGGTCAATGCGGCTCCCGCCTCGGCACCCAGTCCTGAAACCACATTCAACGCCCCGTCGGGAAGCCCCGCTTGGTTGCAAATCTCGGCAAATGCCAATGCGGTTAAACATGCCTCTTCTGCAGGTTTCAGTACGGCAGCGTTGCCCATTGCAAGGGCGGCTCCGACGGAGCGGCCAATGATTTGCATTGGGTAATTCCAAGGGATGATATGCCCCGTAACGCCATGAGGTTCGCGCATGGTGTAGACAGTATAGCCCTCAAGAAACGGGATGGTCGCACCATGAATTTTATCAACAGCGCCTGCGTAAAACTCCATGTAACGGGCAAGCGCCACAACATCGTTGCGGGCCTGGGTTACAGGTTTACCAACGTCCATCGATTCAAGCGCCGTCAGTTCATCAATGTTATCAAGGACCAGTTCGCCAATGCGGTGCAGGATGCGGCCCCGTTCAAACGCGGCCAATTTACCCCATGCGCCGTCCAATGCGGCCTCGGCTGCCATTACGGCGCGGTCAATGTCGGCGGCATTTCCACGTGCGATATTGCACAATGGCGATCCATCGGAGGGGTTCTTTAGCGTGATAACTTGACCAGAAAGGGCAGGGACCCAAGCGCCTGCAATAAAGCAGTGGGTCGGGTCAATATTCATGGGCGTAATAGTCATGTCGCAGTCCTATCGCAAATCGCCCGGCAAAGATGGCGGGCGCATCAGTTACGGTTAGGATACCGTATCAATTTGCTTATGCAACGGGTCGTGAATACCGCCGTAATTTAGGCGTCCGCCAAAATGATCTTGGCGCAATTTTCGCCAATCATAATGGCAGGGGCATTGGTGTTGCCTGACACGATTTCTGGCATGATTGAACAATCCGCAACACGTAGCCCAGAAACGCCATGAACCCGCAGTTTGTGATCCACAACTGCGTCCGTTCCACTGCCCATTTTACAGGTACCCGTTGGGTGATAAATTGATGCCGTGTTGTTGCGTGCCCAATCAAGGGTGGCGTCGTAATCATTGATATCCAGATCGGCGTGAGGACGGAATTCTTCTGAAATTTTCGCTGCCAGCGGCGCATGTGTGGCAATGGTGCGGGCGATATTCACACCAGCGACAATCGTGCGGCAATCGGTTTCGGTGGACAGATAATTGGGAATGATCTTGGGATAGACCTGACCATCAGCACTGTTGAGGCGAATTTCACCACGGCTTTCGGGGCGCAGTTGACACACAGACATCGTGAAGGCCGAGAACTTATCGGCGCCTTTACCAGGATTTTCAGCCGACAAAGGTTGCACGTGGAACTGAATGTCGGGGGTTTCCAAATCCTCACGGGTTTTCATAAATCCTGTGGCAAGGCTGGCTGCCATTGTCATCGGACCTGTGCGGGTCATTGCGTATTTAAGTGCAATTTTGGCCTGCCCAAAAAGGCTCCCTACTTCGTCGTTCAAAGTTGGCTCGTTACATTTATAAACAAGACGGGCTTGCAGGTGGTCCTGCATGTTCTTGCCAACGCCAGCCAAGTCCTTCTTAACTTCGATGCCATGTTCTTGCAGCTGGGCGGCTTCACCGACACCAGATAGCATCAACAATTGGGGTGAATTGATTGCGCCGCCGCTAAGAATCACTTCGCGGTTCGCCTTGACGATGTGGATTTTACCGCTGCGATCCTTGTACGTGACACCTGTTGCCACGCCATTTTCGATATTAACCTTTTGCACTTGGGCATGGGTGACAATCGTCAAGTTATCGCGACTGCGGGCGGGATTTAGGTAGGCAACTGCGGTCGAACAACGGCGTCCATTTTTCGAAGTTAACTGGAAAAACCCAACACCTTCTTGATCCGCGCCGTTGTAATCTGGATTGAATTTGTAGCCCGCAGATTGGGCCGCAGCGACCCATGCGTCTGTGATCGGGCGTTGAATACGCATATTGGAAACCGACAATGGGCCTGCGTCGCCGTGATAATCATCGGCACCACGCTCATTGTTTTCGGCCTTTTTAAACAGGGGTAAAACATCGTCCCAACCCCAGCCTGTATTGCCCATTTGTGCCCAACGATCATAGTCTTGGCTTTGGCCACGCACGTACAACAGGCCATTCAAAGATGATGATCCACCCAAAACTTTACCACGCGGCCATTCAATGGAACGGCCATTCAGGCCCGCATCAGGTTCGGTTTTGTAACACCAATCAACTTTGGGATTATGAATGGTTTTGAAATAGCCCACGGGAATGTGGATCCACGGATTTAGATCGCGCCCGCCTGCTTCTAACAAAATGACTTTGTTAGATGGGTCAGCACTTAACCTATTGGCCAGAACGCAGCCCGCGGAACCTGCACCTACGACGACATAATCGGCTTCCACAAACGCACTCCCCATTCTGTTGTAATTAAAAGGTATACAGAATGAGATTGCCATACTACACTTTTTTGATAAGAAAAGTCTCATTAATTGACAAAAGGGAGAAATGTCATGGGAATTAACGATAGAATAGGGAACCTGACGCGCCGCGATCTGTTCCGCGTTGCAGGCAAGTACGGCATGAGCAGCACGCTTATGGCGGCAGGTGGCTTTGGTGGCGCAATGAGCCTTGCAAACTTGGCTTCTGCTGCAGAATCTACGTACGACAAACGCTTTTCAAAACCAGCTAAACACACGCTGAAATTTGGCGCTGCAGGCTTTAACGCCCGTAACCTTTTGATCGAACGCGCTGGCGCTTTGGTTTTTGCACAAGACCTTGAAGCACGTACTGATGGTGAGATTCGCATCGAATTCATTGGCGACAACCAAATCTGTGGCCAAACATCCTGCGTTGAGAAATGCCAGCAAGGTATCATCGATATCTATGCGGCTTCTACTCAGAACTCTGCTGGTGGTGCGCCTTACTTGAACGTGCTTGATTACGCATACATGTTCCGCAGCCGCGCTGACCAATACCACTTCTTGTATTCACCAGCGTCCCAAGCATTGCTGCGTGACCCATATGAAAAGCGTCACGGTTTGAAATTCTTGTTCTCACACGCTGAATTGCGTGGGATCCAGTTGGGTCTGGCATGGGAAGATAAGCCAACGGTTACATCTGTTGATCAGCTTGCGGGCACGAAGAACCGTGTAACAGGTACACAGCTGGGTCGCATCGCGATGAAGGCTATGAACTTGAACCCGGTTCCAGTTGCATGGGAAGAAACCCTTGATGGTCTGAAGCAGGGCTTGATCGATGGGGCTGAAACATGGGCGTCTGCGGTTGCATATGCAAACATGGCACCTGTTGTTTCCCAGTCGGTTCACTTGAACTTCTTCTGCGGTACAGAAGCCACTTCCATGAACGCAGGCGTATTTGACGGTCTTTCCGGCGATCTACAAGATGCGGTTTTGGAATCTTCCTACCTTGCACAGGTTCACGTTCAAGCCGCGAACGAAGCAGCCCTTGTGAAAACTGTTGGTCAATCTGATCCACAGCTTCCAGGCACAATCTTTGCGCAAAACAACGTGCGCAACGCATTCTTGTCAGCTGAAGAAATCAGCAAGGCCGAGCAAATGTGTTCACCAGAATTCCAACCGCAATTGTGGACAGAATGGCGTGATCGCTTGAACAAATGGCAAGGTGGTGCTGACACGTACCAAGAAATCTACGACGAAGTACGCACAATCTCAGCGGACACACTTCCTGAGAATGTTGAACCACGTCGTTGGTGGAAATCCTAATCCTTACGGATTAGTTTTGGGCCGATCCGCGAATAGCGGGTCGGCCTTTTTTGTAGCTTTTTTTTAATATAAAGACGGCGACATTCAGTAAATGTCTGAATGTTGAAACGGGGGGATACTAAAATGTCGATTTGGAGCGAGGCCGCGTCCGTTGTGCCTGCCATTTTGTCCAACGATACGTGGGAAATGAAAAACGCATTCTATTCGGATGGCATGTGGCTTTTTGGTGTTGTTGTGACCTTAGTCGGGGGCATTCTGGCGCACCTGTTGTTCAAGGCAGTTCCCTTTGTGGAACGCCATCTGGAACGCGGTGTGTCCGTGATTGCATACCTTGTGATCGCAGCAATCATCTTTTGGGGTGTGGTTGACCGGTTTGTATTTTCGAACCAATGGTCTGGATCAACAACCATCCCACCGTTTCTTTTCATGATCATGGCGTGGTTCGGGTGTTCATATAATGTGAAATTGCGCACGCATCTTAGCTTTAGCGAATTCCGCTCAAAGATGAGCCCGAAAAACCAGATGAGTGTGCTGACAATGGACACTGTCCTATGGCTGGGCTTTTGCCTATTGGCGATCACCACATCACTGCGGTTCACCGCGTATTCCGCTGACAATTTCCAAATGGTTGATGGCGTCGATAACATAATGAAATGGTGGTTCTACATCACTGTGCCCGTCGCGTTTATTTTGATGTCTGGCCGTGTGGTCGGCAATTGGCTCGAGGATTGGGGCAACTTTAAATCTGGAAATCCAATCATCAAACAAGCCGTTATTGGGGGGGATATCTGATGACTGACCCATCTTGGATTATACTTATTTCGCTGGGTGTAACAATGTTGTTCATGCTGGGCACACCTGTCCTGCTGGTTATCTTTTACTGGGTAGTCGGTTGTAGCTTTGTGATTGAATTGCCTTTGGACAACACGGGCAACGAACTGCTGAACGTGTTTAACAAAGGCTTTGCCCTGCTTGCGATGCCGCTGTTTATCTTGACGGGGGACCTGATCAACCAATCGGGCATTGCGCGACGATTGTCTGATTTCGCCTACTCTTGCCTGGGCTGGTTGCGTGGCGGTTTAGCAATGGCGGCGCTTGCGGCCTGTGGTCTGTTTGCTGCGATCTCAGGATCAAACTCTGCCACAACGGCGACAATCGGTTCGATGTTGCACCCTGAAATGGTCAAAGGCGGCTACGACGAACGGTTCTCGGCGGCGACGGCTGCTGCGGGTGGGACTGTTGGGATCATCATCCCACCGTCAATCATCTTCATTGTGTATGGGTTCCTGTTGAACCTGCCCATCTCTGACCTGTTCATTGCAGGTATCATTCCGGGCGCCTTGATGGTTCTGGCCATGATGACCGCAGCGTTCGTTATCTGCACGATCAATGGCTGGGGATTCTTGATTAAACTGTCACCAATGCGGGTTATCAAAACGGCAATTGGCGCATGGTTGGGCTTCTTCGCAATCGGCTTGGTTTTGTGGTGCATCTACACTGGCAAAGCGTCACCTACCGAGGCGGCAGGCGTGACGGTTGGGGTTTGTATCATTATTGGCTTGATCTGCTATCCGCTGAACAAGCTGATGAAAGATGATGTACACGCCGAAGTCGAAGACAAATCAGTGGCCTCTATGCTGGTGGTTGAAGGCTTCACAATCATGAGCTTGCCACAGATCGTTTCGCGTTCTGCACAAATCACCGGTATTCTGGTTCCCTTGATCGCGATCTCTGTTGCCATGCAACAAGTGATGTCATCCTTGGGTGCCAAAGAATTCATCGGGGCATTTGTAACTGGTATGGGCGGCTATTATGCGGTTCTGTTCACCTCGATGGCGATTGTGTTTGTAACAGGCATGATCCTTGAATCACTTCCTGTGACAATCATCCTTGCGCCAATCTTGGCTCCGATCGCAGCTTCTGTTGGCGTTGATCCAATCCACTTCTCGGTAATCTTCCTTGTGGGTGCATCCATCGGATTTATCACGCCACCTTATGGCTTGAACCTTTATGTGGCTTCGGGTGTGACGGGCGTGCCGTACTTTAGACTGCTGCGCTATACCGTTCCTTATCTGATCGCGTTGATTTCAATCTGGGTTCTGGTTGCGCTGACACCTGAATTGGCACTATGGCTGTTGCCAAATAGATAAGGTGAATTAATGCCAATCAGTATGGCACATGAAAAAGGACAAATTCCAACAAACCTGCGGCTGCTGCTGCTGTTGGAAGAAGTCTCTCGCGCAGGCGTCCCCGTGACGCCTGCCGACTTGGTCGACGCACTTGGATTGCCTAAACCGACGGTGCACAGGTTGTTTAATACCGCAGAAGAAGCAGGTTTTTTACAACGTGACATCGACGGCCGGTCTTTTGGGCCAGGACCACGCCTGCGCCGCCTTTCAGTCAATACACTTAGCTCGCAGCGCCTGCGCACCGTGCGACTGTCAATCTTGAACGGTGTGGTCGAAAAGATGGGGGAAACCTGTAACATCGCGGTGCCTGATCGTGACGCGATGGTCTACCTTGATCGTATCGAAACCAAATGGCCCCTGCGCATTCAGTTGCCAGTTGGGACCAAGGTGCCGTTTCATTGCACTGCATCGGGTAAAATGTATCTTAGTTCGCTGAACCCGCGGTATCTTGATCGTTACCTTGCCTCGCGTACCCTCGAAGAACACACTAAAAAAACCATCACCGATACGGCCAGGTTAAAGGCCGAACTGACAAAGACGCGCAAACGGGGCTATTCCACGGATGACGAGGAATTTATGGACGGCATGGTGGCTGTGGCAGTGCCAATCATCGACGATCAGGGGCGGTTGGTATCTACGTTATCCGCGCATGCGCCTTTGCAACGTAATGATCTGCCAGCATTGGTTGCCAATGTTGAAACGCTGAAAACGGCGGCAGACCAGTTGTCGGAATTGTTGCTAAGCTAACCGCCCAATCGGTTGACAAAACCCCTTTGGCTTGACCAAAGATAGGGGCAACGGGGGATCGACCCTCACCTAAAATTATCTACAGGAGTATTTCAGATGATGCGCACAAGAGCAGCAGTTGCAGTCGCAGCAGGCCAACCCCTTGAAGTTATGGAAGTGAACCTTGACGGTCCACGCAAGGGCGAGGTTTTGGTAGAAATCAAAGCAACTGGCCTGTGCCATACTGACGAATTCACCCGCTCTGGTGACGATCCTGAAGGGATATTCCCAGCGATCCTTGGTCACGAGGGTGCAGGCGTTGTTATAGAAATCGGTGAAGGTGTTACCAGCCTTGAAGTTGGCGATCACGTTATCCCGCTGTACACGCCCGAATGTCGCGAATGCGAATACTGTCTGAACCCAAAAACCAACCTATGTCAAAAGGTCCGTGCCACCCAAGGACAGGGGCTTTTGCCCGATGGGTCAACCCGTTTCTCGATGCTGGATGGCACGCCAATTCACCACTACATGGGCTGTTCCACCTTCGCGAACCATACAGTTGTGCCGGAAATCGCATTGGCCAAAGTGCGCAAAGACGCGCCGTTTGATAAAATCTGCTACATCGGTTGTGGTGTGACCACGGGCATTGGCGCTGTCATCAACACAGCCAAAGTTGAAATTGGTTCAACGGCAATTGTCTTTGGTTTGGGTGGCATCGGCTTGAACGTGATCCAGGGTTTGCGGCTTGCAGGGGCGGATCAAATCGTGGGCGTTGATCTGAACGAAGGCAAACTTGAAATGGCGACGCATTTTGGCATGACCCATTTCGTGAACCCCTCGAAAATCGATGGCGATCTGGTGGCCCATTTGGTCGAACTTACGGGCGGCGGCGCGGATTACACGTTTGACGCCACGGGCAATGTCGATGTGATGCGCACAGCGCTTGAGGCCAGCCACAAAGGTTGGGGCGAAAGCATCATTATTGGTGTAGCACCAGCGGGCGCAGAAATCTCGACCCGGCCATTCCAATTGGTCACGGGCCGTTCATGGCGTGGTACTGCCTTTGGTGGGGCCAAGGGGCGCACTGACGTTCCCAAAATCGTTGATTGGTACATGGATGGCAAGATCGAGATCGATCCAATGATCACCCACACATTGACCCTTGATCAAATCAACGAAGGCTTTGAATTGATGCACGCAGGTAAATCGATCCGCGCTGTTGTTGTATTCTAGGTTTTGTAGAAGTTAACGCGATCCACGAGGTTAACACTTCGTGAATCGCGATTTGCCCTGATGGGCTGCGCAAAACGTACAATTCGCGGGTCGAATTGTACGTTTTTGCGTTTCGGGCATGTTTTGCTTAAAATTGGGTGCTCTGAATTGTACATATTGACGCCAAAACTGTACGATTTCATCTATAAATTATGCCGAACGTGACGTTAACAACTTTAACGGCCGTGATGAAAGGTGTTTTTTTCGTGATCGATCCCTATATCCAAATCAACAGTTTAGCAGTGGAAAAAACATGAAACTCACAGTCAACGGCACACAACATGAAGTAGATGTTGAACCGGATATGCCCCTATTGTGGGTTTTGCGCGATGAATTGGGCATCACTGGCCCGAAATACGGGTGCGGCATTGCACAATGTGGTGCTTGCACGGTCCATATGGACGGCGAACCCGTCAAATCCTGCCAAATCGCGGCTGAAGACATCGACGGAGAAATCGTTACAATTGAAGGGCTTGGAACGCCTGACGCCCTGCATGCCGTCCAATCCGCATGGATCGAACACCAAGTCGCGCAATGCGGTTATTGCCAGTCCGGCCAGATGATGACCGCCGCCGCATTCGTGCTTGAAACCCCCGCACCAACCGACAGCGAAATCGACGACGCCATGTCCGGAAATCTATGTCGTTGTGGTACATATCCGCGTATCCGTGCAGCGGTAAAAACCGCCGCCAAAAATCTAAGTGAAGGGGCATAAGTCTATGGGAAAGCTCAAAACAATTGCCCGCCGTACATTCCTTATTGGCTCTGCCGCCATCGCTGGTGGCGTTGCATTTGGAGTCTACAAATACAAAACGCCTTACGCCAATCCATTGCTTGATAACCTTGCAGAGGGTGAAGCCGCACTGACCCCTTATGTGAAAATTGATGCCTCAGGTATCACCTTGATCACGCCACGCGCAGACAGCGGGCAGGGGGCGTATTCTGTACAAGCCATTCTAATCGCAGAAGAATTAGATGTGGAGCTGGACCAGATCAACGTTGATCCGGGCATGCCAGACAAGGTTTATTACAACACGGCCTTGGGCGCAGACGGGGCACCCTTTGCACCTACAGATGACAGCTTTGCAGCCAATTCCACCCGTACTGTCATGGATTCATTGATGAAGTTCCTTGGCATGCAAGTGACTGGCGGCTCCACCACGGTGCCTGACAGCTATGAAAAGCTACGTCTGGCTGGGGCGGTTGCGCGCGAAACTTTGAAAGCTGCGGCATCCCAACAAACCGGGATCGCGGTTTCTGAATTAAAGACCGCAAACGGTATGGTGGAAACGCCAGACGGCACCAAAATCAGCTACCAAGATTTGGCCGGAATTGCGGCCACTTTAGACCCTGTGGATGGGGTCGCTTTGAGGGATCCAAGTACATGGCGCATCGTTGGGAAACCGCACCAACGCCTTGATACATTAGCGAAATCTACGGGTACGCAAGAGTACGGTATTGATTTCAAACGTGACGGTATGGTGCATGCAATGGTGCGGACAAACCCGCGTCGTGGCGGCGAAATGATTAGCTATGATGACACCGAAACTAAAGCGATGCGCGGCGTGCAAAACGTGTTACCGATCACGGGCGGTTTGGCCGTAATTGCTGACAATACATGGCGGGCTATTCAGGCCGCAAATGCGCTTGAAATCGAATGGGGGGATGCCCCTTATCCTGCTGAAATGGACGCGCATTGGCAGGCATTATCCGACAGTTTCAATGATGATCAACAAGACAGCCGCATGCGCGATGATGGCGATGTGACCGCTGCGCTTGAAGGAGCCGAAGTTGTGGAGGCCGAATACCGCGCGCCCTACCTCGCCCATGCTCCGCTAGAACCGATTAGTGCCGTTGTTGAGGTGTCGAAAGATCGTGTAGATGTCTGGACTGGCACACAAATTCCGCGTTTTCTTCAAGGGAATGTTGCGGATATCACCGGTGTTGATTTCGACAATGTTTACATCCACGCATTGATGATGGGCGGCAGTTTTGGGCACCGTCTTGAGGCGCGTGTTGTGAAAGAAGCCACTGAAATCGCCGTTCAAATGCCAGGTGTTCCAGTCAAATTGACCTATTCGCGTGAAGAAGACCTTTCGCACAATGACACCCGTCAAATCGCAATGGCGCGTGGCCGTGGGACGATCAAAGATGGCAAGGTCGAAGCGTTCGATCTTAGCATTGCGATGCCTTCCGTGATCGCCAGTCAGATGAGCCGTCAGGGTCTTTCAGTGCCTGGGCCAGACACACAAATCGTTGCGGGCGCATGGGAGCAACCGCTGGCTATTCCGAACTACCGTGTCACTGGATACCGCGCGCCCGAACTTGCGCCGATTTCAAGCTGGCGTTCGGTTGGGGCCTCCACCAATGGATTTTTCCACGATGTGTTTTTGGACGAATTGATTGTCGCGGCTGGCGCTGATCAGATGGAAGAACGCCTGCGTCTGTGTTGGCATGAACCATCCCGTAAGGTATTGGAAAAGGTCGCTGAAATGTCCAATTGGGGCGCGCCATTGGCCGCAAACAAAGGTCGTGGCGTAGCGTTCTGCATGTCTTTTGGAGTTGCCGTAGCGGAGGTGATCGAGGTCACCAATACGGATGATGGCATCAAGTTGGACAATGTCTGGGCCGCTGCCGAAGTCGGTAAAGTTGTCGATCCGGTCATGTTCGAAAACATGGTTCAGGGCGGGATAAATTGGGCGTTGGGCCACGCGATTATATCAGAGATTACGTATTCTGATGGCATGACAGAGCAAGAGAATTTTGACACATTTGAATCTTTGCGGATGTACCAATCACCCAAAATCGAAGTTGTCGGTTTGGAAAACGGTGATCATGTGCGGGGTATCGGGGAGCCGATGGTGCCACCAGCCGCCGCTGCGCTGTCCAATGCGATTTTCGCGGCGACAGGCCAACGCATCCGCGAGATGCCGATGAACAAGTTTATCGATTTCGTCTAAGCAAAGCATATGGGGTGCGGTGGCTTGTGGAAACATAAGGTGCCGCGCCGCGGAGTCCATAAACGACCAAATTGTTGTTTAAAAGGTGCTTGACCCTTTGCGAGATTCGGGGTCGGTTGAGACATGGAAATTTATCACAACACCCCCCGCGCAAATCTATCTGGTTTGGATGACGTTCCGTCGCCAAGCATTGATCATCAAACCGTTGCTGACCTAATCGAACGCTGCCCTGAAGCTGGGCAAACTCCTTTGCATGATCTGCCTGATTTGGCCGCAGACATGGGCGTTGCCTCGATCTGGATCAAAGACGAACGCAACCGCATGGGCCTTGGCAGTTTCAAGGCGTTAGGAGCTGCGTATGTGATTGCCCATGATGCCAAAGCTGGGCAAGCTAAGGGGCGGACTTATGTGACAGCAAGTGCAGGAAATCACGGGATGTCTGTGGCTGCAGGGGCCGCAGCGTTTGGAGCATCCGCAGTCGTTTACATAGCCGAGACAGTGCCCGAGGTATTTGCAGACAGGTTGCGTGGACTTGGGGCAAAAGTTGTGCGTGAAGGTGCTATTTACGAAGACAGTATGGCTGCTGCATTAAAGGCCGCCGATGACAATGGATGGGACATTCTGTCCGACACCTCATGGCCGGGATATTTTGAACGACCGCATCGTTTGATGGAGGGTTATTTGATGTTGATGCGCGAGGCTATTGCGCAATTGCCTGTCGTTCCGACCCATATTTTTTTACAAGCTGGCGTTGGCGGGTTGGCTGGGTCATGTGCTGCGCTGGCCCGCAAAACTTGGGGAGCTGCCCCTGTAATTGTGATCGTAGAGCCCGAGCTGGCACCCGCGTTGATTGCCTCAGTCCAAGCTGGGAAGTTCGTTACTGCCAAAGGGCCGGTTTCGAATATGGGCCGATTGGATTGTAAGGAACCGTCGTTGATTGCGCTTAAAGGGTTGGCACGGGATGCGGATGTTTTTGTCACGCTGACCGAAGACGAGGGGACGGCTGGCGCGGACTTGATGCAGGCACATGGGTTTCCGACCAGCACGTCGGGTGCGGCGGGTTTGGCAGGGTTGATGGTCACTCAAACAGCTTTGGGGATCGCTGCAGACGCACGGGTACTTTGTATTTTAAGCGAAGGCCCAGCATGACTGGGACCCCAAAACGTGGTTTTGAAAAGGCAGAGTTTCGCCACCGGTTGAAGCGTGCTCAGGTGATGATGGCAAAAGCTGGGTTATCAGGCCTGTTGCTGAGCACCGAACCTGAGGTCCGTTATTTCTCGGGGTATCTGACGCGATTTTGGGAAAGCCCCGCGCGGCCTTGGTTCTTGATTGTGCCAGCTGTCGGTGATCCGATTGCGGTGATCCCGTCCATTGGCGTCGCGCTGATGTCGCGCAGCTGGATTTCAGACATTCGCAGTTGGCGTTCCCCGGATTTGATCGATGACGGGGTCAGTTTGCTGGGTGACGCTTTGCGCGAGGTTGCGGGTCCCGATGGCCATATCGGCGTGCCAAGCGGTTTGGAAACCCATGTGCGTATGCCGATGCACAGTTGGAATGCGCTGCAAGAACGCGTGACCTTGGTCAACGACGCTGACATTATGGTTCGTCTACGCCGTATCAAGTCGCAAGCTGAGATTGCAAAGATTGCCCACGTGGGTGGGATCGCGACACGTGCTTTTGCGCGTGTTCCCGAAATTGCAAATGCAGGTGTGCCATTGGAAAAGGTGTTTCGCCATTTTCAGATGCTTCTGCTGGAAGAGGGGGCCGATTGGGTGCCCTATCTTGCGGGGGCGGCGGGACAAGATGGCTATTACGATGTGATTTCGCCCGCAACTGAAACACCACTTGTGTCAGGTGATGTTCTGATGTTGGACACAGGCGCTGCGTGGGATGGATATTTCTGCGATTTTGATCGGAATTTTGCGGTTGGGGCCGCTTCTGCTGTCGCCCAAGCTGGTCACGAGCGTCTGATCGATGCTGTTGACGCAGGTTTTGAGGTCGCGAAGCCGGGTGCCTTGATGTGTGATTTGTTTGATGTGATGTCTGCCGTGGTTGCGGGTGGATCGGACGCAATTTCCGATGCGGGACGTATGGGGCACGGGTTGGGGATGCAATTGACGGAATGGCCCTCGATCATACCTACGGACCGGACGGTATTGGAAGCGGGTATGGTTTTAACTTTGGAACCCAGTGTCGAGACGATCGACGGCCGTATTATGGTCCATGAGGAAAACATCGCGATTACTGAAAACGGGGCCGTAAAATTGAACACACCCGCTGGCCGATTGTTGAGCGTGATATGACGATCTATAGTTACACATTGGCACCGAACGATGCCCCACCTTTGGGGTTGGTTATTTTACAAACTGACGAAACAATCGAACGCGATATGCGGCGATTGCTCGGAGATGCACCACTTTATGTGACGCGGGTTCCAAGCGCGCCTGAGGTCACGTCGGACACCTTACAGCAGATGGCGGATGAGATTTCGGGTGCCGCCGCCTTACTGCCCCAAGCGCTTGAATTTGGCGTGATTGGCTATGGCTGTACGTCTGGAACCGCGCAGATTGGACCTGACCAGATTGCATCGCTGGTGAATGCGGGTGCCACGACAAAAAATGTAAGTGAGCCTGTCAGTGCCTTAATCGCAGCGTGCCAGCATTTGGGGATCAAGCGGATGGCTTTTTTATCGCCCTACATCGCACAGGTGTCAGACCGCTTGCGCGATGTCTTGGATGAAGCAGGTATCCAGACCCCGGTTTTTGGCAGTTTTGCCGAAGCGATTGAAGCCAATGTGGTTCGCATCGACGCAACGTCTATAATCGACGCTGCGCGGGATCTTTGCGCTGATGCACAGCTTGACGCCCTATTTCTGTCCTGCACAAATCTGCGCACCTTAGATGTGATTGCGCCGCTGGAAGCAGAGTTAGGCATGCCAGTGTTAAGCAGTAATCTGGTTTTGGCATGGCATATGTCACAGCTTGCAGGTGTGCCGTTTTCAAGTCTGGGGCGGTTGGCATAGGGACAAAAATTCCGTCAAAAGCGTCTTGACCCGCCCAAGGGTTTGACGTAACTCACCACACAGCGCGGGTATGGTGCAATGGTATCATAAGAGCCTTCCAAGCTTAAGGCGCGGGTTCGATTCCCGCTACCCGCTCCACATGTCCCACTTGCCGCTGCTTTTTAAGTATTTAGAGCGAGGTAGGATATCTGAATACGTCCAAATACCCGCCCTTAAATGCGTATTGTGGTGAAGTGCCGAGAAATGTGGTTCAAGTCGACCTCTGAGGGGCTGGTCAGTACCGTTCGGAGTTTCACTCACCAAATGCTACCCGCTTTTGACTTCCGATAGCTGTCGGGATCAAGGCCAGCCAATGAGGCAACCCGCTAGGCATTCGTTGTTATGATGGAAAAGGGCAGGCCACTCGCGGCATGACAAAAGGGCCTTGCTGATGGCCTTTGGCTGCTTGAGGACGCCAAGACTTACATCCAAGCTGTAGCGATTTAAGCCGCTATCGGGGGGCGTAATTCAAGTGAAGTATTTAAAAAAGTATCAACGGATTTTTTGCGAAATTCTTAATACTGATTGGTCACATTGATGCTGAAAAGTTACTGTCATTGCTTCAAGAAGCTATGAGCACGGAAGAAATAGCGAAAGCCAAAAACTTGGCGAGAAACAGCATGAGCCAGAATTACAGGGGCCGTTAAATCGATTATTCATAGGGTGCCACCTCTTCGATCGTTACAACCACCAGCGATATCATGAGTGCCTAAACAACGTCACACCATCTGACGTCTACTTTGGGCGCGACAAAATCATTCCAAAACAAAGGGACAGGATCAAACGAAAGACACTCAAAACGCGATGCCTGCATTACAGAAAATACCCCGCATAATGAAATCAATCAGATTAGCCAAACGTTCTCTTAGCTTCGGCCGCCTTTGGTTTCAAAAAAACCTGACGACGGACAGCCAAGACCCAAAAATTTCATCACACCCGCGACAAGGGAATTGCCCCGTTCACTGGAATAATCCGCAAACTGATGCGGCTCTTCTAAGTTGTATCAGGTTGGTGTTCGTGCCGTTTTTCGTATCTCCGCTTGGGTAAGGCATGCGGTGTCTGGCGTGCCTTTATCAAGGTCGGTGTGAGGGCGGTCAGAATTGTAGAACTTGATCCATTCATGGATGACCCGTTTTGCTTGGAAACCGTCGTGATTCCGCGCAGATGGGCCGCCTCCTGTTTCAGCGACGGATAAAACCGTTCGATGAAGCTTTGCATTGGTGCGGCAGGCTCAAGTTAGTGTTCTTTTTACGGACGCTTTAGCGGTGTTTTGACGGGCTCATCGCTTCAGCCCTTGTTACAAAAAAAGCGTTTTCTACCACCAACAGATACATCTTAGCAGGCTGTCCAGCTCTGCCGTACCACTTCAGGTGGCCACTTTACCGTTTGGGTATTTGCAGCAATCAATGGTGAGTATTTGTCCCCCATCGGTTTAACGTGACATGGTCAACATCCACCCCAAGCTCAGAACTGTTCTCTTCGAGATCGTGATATTAAATGCCAAATCATGCGTAGAAAAACATAGCATGGAAAATAACGCTTCTGGGTTAGTGGCTTCTTTTGAAAGCAACCTTCACCGATAGCACCTACTGCTTTCCTATTTGAAATCCTGTCGCAAAATCAGGCAACAAGGGAAAGACCTGAATGTTTGCGACAGACCCCTTTTTTGTGCAACAAATCTGCTTGCAGGCTATGATGGAATGGCACAAGCATAAGTCTGTTGCAAACTGGCCGATTTACTGGGGCCACTTCAGCAAGCCATCGATAATGCTCAACTTTTACAGTGACGCACTGTATCTTTGAGGAAAATATGGATTGCTTTATGGATGATACATTGGATCAAGCTCTTAAAAATGCCATTGCAGCGCACAAAGGTGGTCGAAATCAAGACGCTGTTGAGCTGTTTAATGTTGTTCTAAAGTCACAGCCAAAACACCCAGACGCCAATCACAATTTGGGACTGATAGCTGTTGGTGATGGTGATTTTTCCAAAGCTCAGGCGTTTTTCAGGACAGCTTTGGACGCTAAACCATCGGTCCCCCAATTCTGGATCAGTTATATTGATTCACTAATTATATTAGGCCAAATAGTTGATGCTTCCGCTGTGTTGACACAAGCAAAGGGTCTCGGGGCAAAAGGGGAAGGTTTTGATCGGGTTGAGCAAGAGCTGTCTAAACGGATGGATGGTGTGATCCAGGTTCAGGACCCTCCGAGCGAGCGTCTGCAGCCTGTAATAGATCTCTACGCTCAAGGAGAATTGCAACAAGCTTTGGCGGCGGCTAATAAAATGTTGGAAGGGTTTCCAAGATCTATAAACCTATACAATATTCTGGGCGTTTTATATGCGCGATCAATGCAATACGATGTTGCGATAGACCACTACAAAAAAGCTATCGTTATCAAGCCAGATTATTCTGAGGCTCACTATAATATGGGAAATGCCCTGAAGCAAAAGGGTGACTTGGACGCAGCTATAGTAAGCTATAAAAATGCTATTAATCTGAAGCCAACTTATGTTGATGCCTATTTCAATTTGGGCAATGTCTTGAAGCAGAAGGGTGACTTGGACGCAGCTATAGTAAGCTATAAAAATGCTATCAACCTTAAGCCCGACCATGCTGACGCTTACAGCAATTTGGGAACAGCCTTACAGAACAAGGGTAATTCGGAGGCAGCTATAGACAGCTATAAAAAGGCAATCATCATTAAGCCGGATTATGCTGATGCCTTTTTTAATATGGGGACAGCCCAGCAGGATATGGGCGATCTAGCAGCAGCTATTATAAGCTACAAACATGATATCGACATTAGGCCTGACCATGCCGAGGCCTATTGTAATATGGGAGCGGCCCTACAGGATAGAGGCGATTTAAACCCAGCAATAGAAAGCTACAAACAGGCTATCAATATTAGACCGGGTTACGGTGAGGCTTACGCCGGAATTGGTGAGGTGTATCTGACATCCGGTGATTATATTCAATCTGCGGACTTTTACGAAACATCTGTCAAATTCATTGCAGAGGGTTCTGCCATGCTTGAAAAGACTCAAAGCATGCTATTGAAGACCCTATACTTTCTTGATGATAAGCCCCGCTTTTACGGACATTTAGATAAATTAAAGGGCTTGGGTCAAAAGAACGCAATTATAGGTTCGTTTTCCTGCCGAGCGTCTGGCAAGTATGGCGTTAAATCTGACAACGGATTTTGCAGCCACCCAATGGATTTTATTTTTGAAAAGTCACTTCTTAAAGTCTGCGACTTCGAAAAAACTTTTGTTAATCCCGCTAAAGAAGTGTTGGTATCCGACAAGGTTGCCAAGAAAAAGCAGCCGCTTTTGCTGAATGGGCACCAAACCGCGGGAAATTTATTTGCAACCGAAGGCCATTTTCGTACAAATGTGAAAAGCTTTCTAGATCAAGAAATAGAGAAGTACCGTCATAAGTTCAAAGAAAGCTTGGAAGGTTTCATAACACACTGGCCGTCCGATTATATTATGTATGGGTGGCTTGTGAGCATGAAAAGTGGCGGCGCAATACGGCCACATATGCATGAAAACGGTTGGATAAGCGGTAGCATATACATCAACGTTCCTAAATCTTCTAAAAAGGACAGTGGCAATTTGGTTCTCTGTGTAGAGGATCCGAAAAATACGGAAGATGAGAGCCCTAAATCCAAAAAAATAGTGGATTTGAACACTGGTAGCTTATGCCTTTTTCCATCCTCGCTTCTTCACTATACAATTCCTTTTGCATCCACAGAAGAGCGGATCGTCCTTGCCTTTGACGTGGTTCCAAAATAGCGGAGTTATCGTCAAATCTGGTGTTTAAGGATTGTCGGTCATGTGGGGATCTGATCGAGTTCGTTGGCTTCAATTCCGTCTTTGAATGTGATGACTTTAGCATGGTAGCCGATACGGTTCTGTCGCAAATGTTAGCACACGCTGAAAGCCTTCCGCCGCTGGACATAGTTATGCTGCGAGGGCCGAAAACCGCATGAATGGCCTCGAAGCTGGTCTTGAGATACGTTCACTCTCGGGACGTCGCTACGCGATACCCTGCCGTGCAATGCATGCCGCCGTATTTGGCTTTGAACTTGTAGAACGATGCGGGGCTCAGCCCATGTCTCCGGCACACCACAGCCGTTGGCATTCCAGCTTCTTGCCCTTTGATCGTTACGCTATTCCGGGTTGGTGTGAAACGACCCTGTCGCATGTGTTTGCTCCTTCGAAAGTTGAGCAAACTCTACATTAAAGTGAGGGAAGTTTCGGGGGGCATAAGTTTTGACGCATTCATGTGAACAACCACTTTGGTTCGATACTGCGACTGAACACAAGTCAAGATATTTGGTAGGTTGGAACGGGCCGCGCACGTCGATTCGCGGTTTCAAAAATTCACAGTGATCACTTAATCTCAATGGTTTTAAAAACAGGGCAATTTTGCTTTTCACCTGTTCACAGACGACCGCTGAACTTCCCCACAATCATCGTTCATGAGGAACACCAGAAATAACATCCACGAAAGAGGAACCGAACTCGTGATAGTGATAGATTATGTCTGGTCGGGAAATCCAATGGCTCAATTGCATGGATACATCGTTTCAAATCTGGTGCCCAGATTAGGCAGATGGGATTGGGTGCGCTGAGTATCGTGACCCTCGCACATGCATCTCTTGTTTTTAGGTTTTTGAGTTCAGACAGTTCTGACTTTTTATGGCTCACTTGGAGTCATTACGGCCGAGTTCATGCGGGCAGTTTTGTTGGCCAAAATAACGGAGGCTAGTCTGCTCTGCTTGCGTGACAGATTGTCCGCCAACCAGAGATCGAACTTTTCCCGCTCCAACCTGATAGATCTGATACGGAATGTCATACCCATCCACACAATTGGTGGCAAATCTCGGTGTTTGATATACGCCTTGCGGCGAAAACTAAGCTGCCAAAAAAGTGGGCTTACGCAGTCGATGAGTCACAAAGGTGAATGCCTGGATAATGCTCCGATGGAAATCTTTTTGCTTCGATGAAAAAGGAGCTGGTGTTCGTCAACGGCTCAGAACCCGCGCTCAGGCCAAGATAGCAATCTTTGTATACATCGAGCCCTTCTATAGCCGACAGCGTAGGGATTCCAGTATCGGCGACCAAACGCCTCAACAGGAATTTGAAGCTAGGGCTTGGAAAGTGGGCACCTTAGGGACATGAGTGAAATTGTCCGGAAAACGAGACGAAGTTCAATCCACCGACTGTTAAAAATTGCGACGGAATTATTTATGCTCTGCGATTGACCGTGGCCTCACTGAAGGCCGCAGTCAATCGCAACACAAAACTTCTAGCCAAATTCTAGGTATCTACACAAGATACCTCCACTCAACCCTACATCCCTAGATAAGGGGTAATCCTACGCCGCCGCTCGTAGCTGTGTGGGGATGGGCCCAACAATCTAAGAGAGGCTTTTTGTTTTTCTCATGACGAAGAGCCAATTTTTTGGCCTGTTTGTTTTGAATAATCAGACGACATGACACGGGCGTAAAGGTCGGTGAAGCCACCTCTGGGAACAACGTATAAATTTCTTCGCGACCAGCAGCACTTAGACTTTTCTGTGCTTCTTCACCTAGATATAGGCTCTCGGCAGGGACCCCGTTTGCGTAGATGATTTCGTGCTGATCAAAGAGGATGTGAAAGTAAGTCACGTCTTCAAAATCATTAGCGATATCAACCCCATCAATCGCGCGAAGTTGTTTGGCCGCAACCAAAATCTCTGTGTCGCCAAACATCCGCTGGACCACTTTGGAGGCGATCAAGATCCTGTGTTGCGGTGATACGACCAAGTCGCCAACGCAATTTCCATCGCTGATAACATTTTTGCGAATTCTGATTGGCCGCATATTTTCGTTTTCTGCAAGATCACCAGCGCTAAGATGGCGGTGGCCTATCCAGCGAATTGGTTTAAGCCCGTGATCGAGGGTTTCAATAAGGTCACCAACTTTTAGATCTTCTATTGGAATTTCGCCGTCCGCGGTTGCGATCATGCTGCCTTGTACGAAGCAGGGAATATCGGGAATAACGCATACGTCGACGACAGGCGTAACTTCAATTATCAGATTATTGGTCTGTAATTCGGGTGGGACCACAGAGTTATCTGTGGTGTTGTAGGTTATGACTGGAGCCGGCCCGTTGTAATTTGGAGCCGGTGTAAACACGTATTCACCGTCGCTATTGATCGTTAGGTCGCCCTCAGTGCGAGACGCTGTTTGACCAACGCTATAGCTAGTGTTGCCTACCACAAAGCCGGTAACAATCGAAGTGGCGGCGGGGGTAGTAAAAACGTTACCCTCGAGTGGAGTATCTTCTGGCGTAAAGAGAGTATTGTCTTCGAATTCGATTCTTTCGATATTACTAAAGGCGACCTCACCAATTACGTTTCCGTCTGGGCCATCCAACTTCTCGACTATGCCCTGTTCTGTAACGACACCGTCAGGAGCGTCGGTACCCAAAACAGTTTTGTAGACAACATTGTAATGTTCGAAGTCTTTTAGGATGAGAACATCAGAGTCTTGACCATCCGCCACGTCTTCGCCACCGTCAACGACATCGCCGACACCACCATAAATAACGTCAGACCCACCTCCAGAACTCAGAGTGTCGTCTCCAATCCCGCCCTCCAGAACGTCGGCCCCAATGCCCGTTTCGAAGCTGTCGTCGCCGGTGCCGCCGGTGATGTGGAATTCTTCAACACCAGAATAGGTAGTGCCAGCAAACGTGCCCCCATAAGATGGGTCCGCACCAGTAAGGGTATTGGGCAGAGGGCCTGCCGTCGCAGACAAATCCATGATTATCCGGTCATGTCCCGCGCCCGCAGTGATGCTACCTGCACCACCCAAGTCTTTGATTACATCGTCGCCGTCGCCAGTAGCGATAACATCAGCGGCGTTACCTGCCTCGATAATGTCGTTACCAGAGGTAGTCGTGATAATATTGGCTCCACCACCCGCCTCGATAACGTTATTGCCGCTACCAGCCGCAACCGAAATTGTATCAGCGGCGTCGCCTGTCATAACGAAGTTATCACCGCTACCAGCTGCGATAATGTTGGCACCCCCACCAGCACATATAAAATTCGTGCCGCTACCGGTGGTGATATTGTCGGCTCCGTCGCCGGTAAGAATGGTGTTGTTTCCAGATCCCGCTGCGCCGACTGCGATGATATTGGCCCCGCCGCCGCCATCGACATTATTGTCACCCATACCAACGGTTATCGAGTCGGCACCGTCGCCAGCAACAACTGTGTTGTCGCCGAACCCAGCTGCACCGACGATGACGATATTGATACCGCCACCAGCTATGATGTAGTTATCGCCCTTACCAACAGTGATCGAGTCAGCCCCATCACCAGCAGTAAGAATATTGTCACCGAACCCAGCTGCACCGACGATGACGATATTGATACCCTCACCAACATCAATGGTGTTGTCGCCGGTACCAATAGAGACAATATCGCTCCCATCGCCGGAATTCAGGTCGTTTTTGCCGTCACCAAGGGTAATCGTATCTGCGCTACTGCCGGTAATAACGGTATTATCACCAGACCCGGATGTGATAATATTGGCACCTTCGCCAGCATCAATGGTGTTGTCTCCAACGGTCAGGGTAATTGTGTCAGCACCAAGGCCAGTTAGCACCGTGAAGTCTTCAAAATTGGAATAACTAATCGAGTTGCCATTACCAGTAAAACTGGTCGAGGTTACAATGTTTGCACCCGTAAACGCGGTGTAGTCCACGTAAAGGCGGTCATCACCGTCGCCACCATCAACTGTATCGTTACCAGCATTCACATTGATTTGGTTATCGCCAGCATTGCCAGTAATAACATCGTCACCATTCGTATCCGTGACGTTGAAAGGAGCAGCGCCCCCGAGAATTAAGCCAGTAACGTTAGCGCCCATGGTCAACTCAATGCCCGTCGCGGTGGCTGGGCCAGTGATGGTGATGTCGGATACTGTAACGGTAACATCTTCAGGGCCGTAGCCTGCCGCTACTTGAATGGTATCCCCGGGGTTTGCGGCAGCCATGGCGTCCGTAATGGTGGCAAATGGGGATGGTACTAAGAGAGTGGCCATTTTATTTTTCCTTGGTAGGCACCCCTTGCAACACAATTTAAGAAATCAGTTGCAGCGCGCCATTGTTGGGTTATTATTTGCAGATGTTTTGAAATGTTGGCCGTTCCAGAGTGTTTTTCCGGAGCCCCAGCCACGATATTTTTATCGTCTCGACACAACATTTCAGCTTACAGTAAATTATGGGCAATCGCCCCGCGGCACCTCTGAAAACATCGCTTACGATGTTCATTGGCAGCACATTATCAACGGGCCAACCAACCATATTCTCATTATAGTTTTTCTGAAAAAATGCCGCGTTTCGACGCGTTCTCACACCAATTTCGAACCCGATCAGAGCGCCCAGCGAAGCTGTCGCGAGAGAAGATAAATTGGAAATCGAAAACTTGTGACGAAGGTTCATGGCATACTCAAAACTATAAGAACGGTAAGTTGGCGATTCTCACCATCAACTCACATTTATGTTTTTGATTATGATGCATACGCAGCCGTCCCGGCTGGTATCTTTGGTGCATCTCTGGGCGCCATCAGGTGTCGATAGGATAGGTTTTGGGGTCTGGCGTAAAAATTCACGGGTGATTTATATTCTGGCCTGATCGTTGGTTATTCTTTTGCAAAGAGCAGCGGGCGGGGAAACCTTCTTTAAAGGTGCGCATTATCCGAAGGTCTTGATGGTCGACTACAGCTGAGTGCTAAAGGTTCTGTCGCAAATATTCGTACATGCTGAAAGTGGTCCACCGCTGGACACAGTTATGCGGCGAGGGCCGTGAGAAGCATGAACTCAAACGTTTGGCCATCACGATCAACCGTGCGATAAAGTGATACAGTCATTTCCCAAGTACTTTGATATAGGTCTCCTCCATTCGCCAGGAGATGGCCGCTGACCGCTTTGTCGATCTCCTTCCTCTGCAAAAATGCCATCGGCTGAGGTTGCGCATTGCTGAATGTGGTCTGCGCCCAGTTGCAATCCTCCCGCCAGTCTTCAAGCGTTTCGCGGGCTTTACCCAGTGCTCTGAACAGCATTGCATTGAGGTATTCATCTACTGCCTGACAGCGCATTTTTACATGCATGAGAGGGGCGAAATTTGCCGTTGCAGCTTTCAATTAAGCCGTTCTGCTGGGGTTTTCCCGGCGCGATGTTATGCCAGTCGATACCCGTGTCTTGAACAAACTTCTGGATGGCCATGCAGATGAACTCGCTGCCGTTGTCCAACATCTGTTCTGTCAACAGTTCCTTCGGCTTGCCGGTCTCGTCTTCCAATGACCGCAGCCGCTTCCACACTCTTGGGACTTTGCTTTGCAAAGCCCTGCCAGGCAGTGTGTGACGCCGACATACTTCGGCTGCCTTCTCGCCAGCTTACTGTTCCTTGATAATCAAAATGATCTGTTCGTCGGTAAATAGTGCCTTCATTTGTCCGTCCTTTTGTTGGGCGGATTTTGCACAAAGCGGGAGGATTTTTAGGGGCGCAGGTCACCCAGAGCACTTTATGAACAATAAAGAGGGGTGGCCTGCAGGGGCGGCCCCTTTGCAATTTTGATCCGTATTTACGTAGCGTTTGGTCGAAAATTCGCATTTGAAAACCTTGCGTAAAGTGTCATTTCGCCGCATCCTTATTTTAGGGAATTCATCGCCCCCATAAGAGGGGCGAATAAGGGAGAAAGACACATGGCTTACGAAGGCATGACGGACCGCAATAGAATTGAAGCAGAGATGCCGTGGGCGGACCGGGACGTTCCAGTGACCCTATATGGGCTGCTTGAAAAAACGACAGCAAAATTTCCAAAGCACAACGCGATTAGTTACCAGATTTTTTCGGGTCCTAAAGATAAGGCCGAAACATTCAATTGGGGCCAGCTGAAAGATAAGACAACACAGGCGGCCAACTTGTTCCGCGGTTTGGGCATCGGCCCAAAGGATGTTGTAGCCTACATTTTGCCAAACTGTAACGAAGCGGTTTTGACCCTTTTGGGGGGTGGCGTCGCTGGTATCGCGAACCCGATCAACCCATTGCTTGACGAAGAACAGATTGGTGCGATTTTACGCGAAACAGGCGCTAAGGTTGTTGTCACGTTACGCCCGTTCCCTAAAACAGATGTTGCTGAGAAAACAGCGGCTGCGGTGGCTTTGGCCCCGAATGTTAAGACGGTCTTGGAAGTTGACTTGGTGCGTTACGTGACCCCGCCTAAAAGCTGGATCATTCCGCTGATCCGCCCAAAGATGAAGCAAGCCGCCAGCGCGACCTACAAGAATTTTAACGCCGAGATGGCCAAGCAAAACACGACTCTGGATTTCGAAGATGTGCAAGAAGACCGTGTGGCCTTCTATTTCCACACGGGCGGTACGACCGGCATGCCAAAGGTTGCGCAGCACCTTTATTCTGGCACGATCTACAATGGTTGGGTGGGCTCTGAGACGCTGTTGGACGAAAACGACGTTATGCTTTGCCCATTGCCGCTGTTCCACGTGATGGCATGTCAGGTAATGTTGTTGGGCGCATTGTCCAGTGGTGCACACGTCGTCTTCCCGACACCGCAAGGCTATCGCGGTGAAGGGGTGTTCGATAACATCTGGAAGCTGGCAGAACGTTGGAAAGTGACATTTATCGTGTCGGTGCCCACGGCTCTTGCCGCCATGATGCAACGCCCAGTTGACGCTGATATTAGTTCAGTGAAAACGGCCTTCTCAGGCTCTGCCCCATTGCCGGTTGAATTGTTCAAACGTTTTGAAGAAGCGACCAACGTTACGATCGTCGAGGGGTACGGCATGACAGAAGCGACGTGTCTTGTGTCTGGCAACCCTGTTGACGGTGTCAAGAAAATCGGCAGCATCGGTATTCCATTCCCATATACCGACATCAAAATCATCAAGAGTACTGAGAATGGTCTGATTGATGCCGATGTGGATGAGGTTGGCGAGATCTGTGTTTCTAATCCAGGCGTCTATGTGGGGAACACCTACACTGAATCCGAAAAAAACAACGATCTTTACTATAACGAAAAATACCTGCGCACAGGCGACTTGGGCCGTGTGGATGAAGACGGGTATTTGTGGATCACTGGTCGCGCCAAAGATCTCATCATTCGCGGCGGTCATAACATTGACCCTGCGGAGATTGAAGAAGCATTGCTTGGACACCCAGCCGTTGGTTTCGCCGGTGCAATTGGCCAACCTGATGCGCATGCAGGCGAACTGCCATGCGCATTTGTTGAACTGGTTGAGGGCGCGAACACCACGCCTGAAGAGCTGATCGCGTTCTGTAAAGAACACGTCCTTGAACGTGCCGCACAACCCAAGCACATCAAGATTATGGATGAACTGCCTAAAACGGCTGTTGGCAAAATCTTTAAGCCTGACCTACGCAAAGACGCGATCACCCGCATTTATAATGAAGCGCTTGAGGCCAATGGTTTGGAAACCCGTGTTGTCAAAGTCATCGATGATAAAAAGCGTGGTTTGGTTGCTCAAGTCGAAGCAAACGGCGTTTCGGACACGGCGATCCAGACTATTCTTGGTGGCTTTATTCCAAAATGGGAACATGCGGGTGCGGCTAAAATCGCAGCTGAATAATGGCTGATTACCGCGCGCTTTTAGACGCAGAGGTTTGGGCCTTTTTAGACGAAACCGCGCGGTACTATCCACCCGATGCTGTCGACCTAACAGTTGCACAGCAAAGGGTGGTTTATAACAAGATGTGCGCGGCCTTTGACCAAGGCCGCCCATCAGATATCACAACGGATGATGTCCATTTCGGCGGAGTACCATGCCGTATTTACGCCCCCGAACGTGCGCCATCAGGCACGGTTTTCTTCTGTCATGGTGGTGGGTTTGTTGTTGGTGACCTCAACAGTCATGATAGCATCTGCGCTGAATTCTGTTCGATCACTGGTTTGCGTGTTGTTGCCGTCGATAGTCGTCTGTCACCAGAACACCCACATCCCGATGATTTCAACGATGCATGGGCAGCATTTGAAGCAGTCTGCGCAGCTTATACAGGCCCGATTGTGATGTGCGGCGACAGTGCGGGTGGAAATCTGGTGGCGGCCGTTACGCACTATACACGGGGCCGGATCGACGGGCGGATTTCTGGCCAGATGCTTATTTACCCCGGCCTTGGGGGCGATCATTCCAAAGGCAGCTATATCACCCACTCGGAGGCACCGGGTTTGACCACGCGGGACATGGAGTTCTACATGAACATCCGCTCAGCAGGGCAGGACAAGACCGGTGATCCAACCTATGCACCGCTGCATGATACGGATTTCACAAACCTACCAGCAACAGTGATTATTACGGCGGAATGTGACCCTTTGTCCAATGATGGTAGGGAATACCGCGATGCAGTGCTTGCCGCTGGTGGGCATGCGGTTTGGCGGGAGGAGGCTGGTTTGGTCCATGCCTATTTGCGGGCGCGTCTTTTGTCTGCGAAAGCTGCTGCCAGCTTTACCCGTATAACCGATAGCCTAAGTGCTTTGGCCAAAGGCGAATTGCCCAAGCTTTAAGACAAAAACGACTTGGCTTTCATCGTGTCGGGAATGGGTGCGCCCAAACGGCTCAGGATGGTCGGTGCCAGTTGCAACTGATCAATTACCGTGTCTTCTGAGGGGCCTGTGGCCTCACCAAAGTAGTACAGTGCAGCCTCTTGTTGCAACGCACTGCGTCCACCGTGATGCCCCCGTTCGTCTTGTCCGTGATCTGCCGTTACGATCACCTCGTAACCGGCTGCCCGCCACTGTGTTATGAAGGGGGCCAGCATCTCGTCCATCACGAAACAGGCGTGGTCCATCTCGTGACTTTCGTGCTGAAAGCGGTGGCCCATGCTGTCCAGCGTACAGGTGTGTAACATCCCGTAGTTCAGACCAAACCGGAGGCACATGTTTGTAAGCGTCCCAAACAGATCAAGGTCGCACGGCGTCATTTGGTTGGCCTGTCCGTATCCCGTCATGGTGTGGAAGCGGCCATGATTGATCGTTGTGCTTTCGGGTTCGTCGTATTCGACATCGTGAACGAAATCATAGGGGTGCCGGTTGAAAAATTCGGACCAGAACGAATGTGCTACAGCGCCTGTTGTGCCACCAGCCAAACGGGTTTGTGAGAACACATCGGGGTGTTTTAGGCGAAACACATTCCCGTTGCCCGTACAGCCATGTTCGGCTGGGACAACACCTGTATGGATCGAAGCGTAACAACTCGCCGAAATGGAAGGGAGCACAGATTTGATCTTCCAAACCCGCGCATCGCCGCTGTCGACCCAGCCTTCAAGGTTGCCAAATAGACGGCGCCAGTTGCGATATGGGACGCCGTCTAAAATGATGAGTAGTAGTTTGTTGTCCATGGTAGCCTCCCGCGGCGCATCCGGTATCTAAACACCTGACCTGATCGCTAATTAATTCCCGCCACTTGTCATTTTGCGAGTTGCGATTACACTTTCAAGCCAACCCAGCTTCATTTCCGGAACCGAGGACAGCAATAGATCGGTGTAATCGTCAAAGGGCGGGGACAGGACGTCTGTTTTGCCGCCGTAACGGGCAACTTCGCCCTGATACATCACCGCAATACTGTCCGCGATGGCACGTACGGTTGCAATGTCGTGGGTGATGAACAGATACGCCACATCTTCGATCTTTTGCAGATCTAGCAGCAGCTTCAAAATACCGTCGGCGACAAGTGGATCAAGGGCTGATGTGACCTCATCGCAGATGATCAGCTTGGGCTTGGCTGCCAATGCGCGCGCGATGCAAACACGTTGCTTTTGACCACCAGACAGCTCGGCAGGGTAGCGGTCAATAAACCCGTCACCCATTTCAATCTCGTCCAGCAGCTCTTTGACCCGCTTTTGCTTTTCTGCCCCTTTAAGGCCAAAGTAAAACTCGATTGGTCGACCGATGATCGTACCCACGGTTTGGCGGGGGTTCATGGCCGTGTCAGCCATTTGATAGATCATCTGCAATTCACGTAGGTCATCACCGCTGCGGCTGGCAAGGTCTGGCGAAAGGTCACGTCCAGCAAAATGCACGTGGCCCTCTTTGGCAGGCAGTAATCCTGTGATTACACGGGCCAAGGTTGATTTTCCTGAACCAGATTCACCAACGACAGCAAGTGTTTGGCCCTCATGCAGTTCTACATTGATGTTCTTTAGAACGTCAAATTTGGTTCCACGATAACGGGCTGTTATGTTCTCAACCCGCAACAATGGTTCGCCTTCTGGTTTCTTCTCAACGTGGTTGATCGAGCGAACAGACACCAACGCTTTGGTGTATTCTTCTTTAGGTTGGTTGATGATTTGATCCGCGGTGCCGTATTCGACCATTTCACCCTGACGTAGCACCATGATGTGATCAGACACCTGTGCCACGACCGCCAGGTCGTGCGTGATGTAGAGGGCAGCAACACCTGTATCGCGGATCGCTTCTTTGATCGCTTTTAGGACGTCGATTTGGGTTGTTACGTCCAAAGCCGTTGTCGGTTCATCAAAGACAACCAAATCGGGTTCGGGGCATAGAGCCAGCACAGTCATACAGCGTTGCAATTGCCCGCCTGATACTTGGTGGGGAAAGCGATTGCCGATGGTTTCTGGTTCTGGAAGGTCCAGCTTGCGGAACAGATCAATTGCCCGTGCCTCTGCATCGGCTTTCGAAAACTTACCTTGCGAAACAGCAGCTTCGATCACCTGTTCCATGATCTTTTTGGCAGGATTGAACGATGCCGCGGCCGATTGGGATACATAAGTGACTTCAGCCCCGCGCAGTTTGCGAATATCGCTTCTGCTGGATTGCAATACATCGCGCCCGTTTACGAACACCTCGCCACCCGTCAGCTTTACCCCACCACGGCCATAGGCCATCGCGGCCAAACCAATGGTGGATTTGCCTGCGCCGGATTCTCCGATCAGGCCCAGCACTTTGCCAGCTTCAACTTCGAAATCAACGCCATGCACGATTTCGATGTCATGTGGTTTGGCATCTGGTGGATAGATCGTGGCCCCAATTTTTAGGCCACGTACGGAAAGAAGTGGAGTGCTCATTAGCCGCGTCCCCCTTTAAGTGAGGTTGTACGGTTCAGCACCCAGTCAGCAACCAAGTTGACCGAAATGGCCAGTGTTGCAATCGCAGCTGCGGGATAAAGTGCTGCGCCGATACCAAAGTTGATGCCGTCTTTGTTTTCTTTCACGATTCCGCCCCAATCCGCCAGCGGTGGCTGAACGCCAATACCAAGGAAGGATAGGGTTGAGATGAAGAGAACCATAAAGATAAAGCGTAGGCCCATTTCTGCCACCAAAGGTGACAACGCGTTGGGTAAAATTTCACGCAGGATGATCCAGATGGTTTTTTCACCACGCAGACGTGCCGCTTCGACATACTCCATCACTGAAATGTCTACGGCAACCGCTCGTGCAAGTCGGAACACCCGTGTTGAATCCAGCAAACCCATCAAGACGATCAAGGTTAGAACCGTCACATCAATTGCGGAAAGTATAACAAGCGCAAGGATCAACGATGGGATGGACATCACCAAATCAATGAAACGTGACAGTGCTTGGTCAATCCATCCACCCGATACGGCTGCGATAAATCCAAGGACGGACCCCGTTGTAAAGCTTAGGATGGTGCCCGCCGTTGCGATGAAGATTGTGGTCTGCCCGCCGTAGATAATTCGCGTCAATAGATCGCGTCCAATCTGGTCGGTGCCCAACCAATAGTTGGCTTCCATTGTGCCTTCAGGAGCTGTGCCAAGCAAGAAGCCTAGGCGTGAGGGTTCCCAAACTTCACCAACAGTTTCGGCCATGCCGTACGGTGCGACCCACGAGGCGAAGATGGCGCAGAAGAAATATATGCCTGTTATGGACAGGCCTATGATTGCAGAAAGCGGTATACGCATCAGAAAGTCCCCGCATGGGTATTTAAGGGCGCAAGCAAAGCTGCGCGAAGATATGAAGAGGCTGCAAGCAACGCATTCGCATGGCAAAGGCGCTGACCTGACTTAGATGTGTAAAGTTCACTCATTTTGGATGCCGAAGGCGAGGGTTCGACAAGATTGAAACGATATCTGCGACCATGTTCAAAATAATGTAGATGGCTGAAAATATAACACCTGATGTTAACACAACAGGCACATCACGTTTCACAACAGCATCCACCAAGTATTGACCCATGCCAGGGTAGGCGAATACGGCTTCGACCACGACTACACCTACAACAAGGTAGGCTAGGTTGATCATAACCACGTTCACAATTGGTGCGATCGCATTTGGGAAAGCGTGTTTGCGGATAACTTCAAAGGTCGACAGGCCCTTAAGTTCGGCTGTTTCGATATAGGCCGATTGCATCACATTCAGGATCGCAGCACGTGTCATACGCATCATATGCGCCAGAACAACCATCGTTAGAACGGCGATAGGCAGCGATATGGAATGTAGTTTTTCCAAAAGTGGCATGCCGGGGGGGATGTTGGCGAAGGACGGTGCCCAACCAAGGGTCACAGAAAAGATAAAGATCAGAATATAAGCCAGCATGAACTCCGGCAACGAAATTGAAGCCAATGTGACTCCAGAAATCAGCTTGTCCGGCCAGCGGTTCAAGTAACGTACAGCAAGCAATCCAAGTAGGATTGCGAAGGGTACGGAAATAAGTGCAGCCCAAAATGCAAGGAACAGCGTGGCAGACATGCGTTTGCCGATTTGTTCACCAATTGGCAGTTTGTTGGATAGGGCGTTGCCCATATCGCCGGTCATCATACCACCAACCCATTCGGTATATCGGGTCAGGGCGGGGCGGTTCAGGCCCATCTCTTCGCGCAGGTTCGCGAGGTTCTCAGGTGTGGCTGTCTGGCCCAATTGGGCTTGCGCGGCATCACCAGGCAGAATTTCGGTTAGGCCAAAGATAAGCGCTGAGGCAGCGAAGAGCAGAAGTATGCCCAGCGCTAAGCGCTGAGCAACCAATTTAAGGATGGGGTGCATAATCTAACTTATGCTTTCCATGTTTTAGCAAATGAATGCCAGTACATTTGTGGGCCCGATGGATTGGTTTCCCAGCCCTGAATTTCGGATGAAACTCCATCAACAAAGTCGTTGAACATTGGCACCATGACGCCGCCTTCTTCGTTCAACATACGACCCATTTTGGAATAGATCTCTTTACGTTTGCCTTCGTCCAATTCAGCACGTGCTTCAAGAAGCATTGCGTCAAATTCAGGACGTTTCCAACGGGTATCGTTCCAGTCTGCTGTGGACAGATACGCTGTGGAATACATCTGGTCTTGAACCGGACGACCACCCCAATAAGATGCACAATATGGCTGAACGTTCCATACTTCTGACCAGTAACCATCGTTTGGTTCACGCTTGATTTCCAATGGGATACCTGCCGCTTGGCACGACTGTTGGAACAACGCTGCTGCATCAACCGCACCCGGAAATGCACCATCTGCGGTACGCAAGATGATTGGTGATCCGTCATGGCCAGACGCTTTGTAGTGCATGGCCGCTTTTTCCAAGTCGAATGTCCGCTGTGGGATCGCTTTGTCAAACAACGGATAGGATTCGTTGATTGGCATGTCGTTCCCAACAGAGCCAAAGCCTTGTAGGATTTTGTCGACCATTTCCTGACGGTTCATTGCATGCTTAAGGGCAAGACGCAGTTCGTTGTTGTCAAACGGCGCTGTGTCCACGTGTGCGATGAAGACGTAGTGACCGCGACCAGAAGTGGTTTTTACTTCGATGTTTGGCGCACGGCCCAACAGCTTGGCGATCTTTGGCTCAACACGGTTGATTGAATCAACCTGACCTGATTGCAAAGCAGCCGTACGGGCAGTTGCATCGTTCAAAATGATCAACTCAACATCATCATAATGGCCCATTTCGTCAGCGGCCCAGTGGTTCGGGTTCTTCTTGAACGTCATGCGCACACCAGGCTCATCTGTCTCAAGCGTATACAGACCTGTGCCGATTGCTGCTGTTGGATCATCAAAACCGCCGTTTGGCTGAATGATCAAGTGGTAGTCTGCCATCAAGTATGGAAGGTCAGCGTTGCCAATCGCGAGGGTCAATTCAAACACATCGCCATCTGTGCGCATCGATTCGATGCTTTTCATGATGCCAAGTGCACCCGATTTTGAGTCGTCATTCGAGTGACGCTTCATCGTTGCAAGAACGTCGTCGGCAGTTACGGCTGCACCATTGGAGAATGTGATACCTTGACGTACTTTAAAGCGCCAAGTTTTCGCATCGGCTGAGCCTTCCCAGCTTTCTGCAACTTTAGCATCAAGGCCGGCTGCAGTCGGATACACAAGCGTCTCACCCCAGATGTAACCACCCGCAAGTGGCGCGTCAGAAGCCCACGTAGCTGGGTCTTGGGAGTTTGTTGACTCGCCACCACCGACACCCAATTTGAACGTGCCGCCTTTGACAGCACCAGCTGCATAGGCCGCGTCTGCTAGCATTGTTGAAGCGACAGCAGCTGTCACACCCAATGCGGCGGCTTTGCCCATGAATTCGCGGCGTGTCATTGTGCCGTTGTTTACTTTTGTAGACAGAAGTTTGAGTTTATTACTCATTTAGTGATCTCCCACTTGGTTAACTTGTCGCACTTATTGTGCGTTTTTCTTACTTGGTGTGCCTAAGGTTTGCGCATTATCCGCCTGCTCGCAAGGGGTAATCCCCTTTTGATGGTATGGATGCATTAGATGCCATTACGTAAAATTTTGTCCGAGACATCTCTTTTGTATATGCTGTGCTCATTTTCAAAGGCTTCAATTTTCGCCGTCAGGTAGAAGTGATCGGAATCCGACCACATCTCACAACTGGCTTCTGTGCGCAGTTTTATGTCGTCCCGTTCGATCTCATCAGACCAATGGCATGTTCCGCGAGCGGACAACGGGTCGTTGGGGTGGATTTGCCAGTGTTCACGGGCAATCGATCCATTAATTAGTCCGTGCTCTACGTCGCTGACTTTGCCGAAATCATCCACAATATGCAGATGTACGATGCCAGTGTTTAGATCGGTTTCTTGGCGGCGGCTATTCCGGCCTTCACGGATTGTTTCGGTCTGCCAAGGGTCCGCCGCTTCGGGTGGGGGGAAGGAAACAATATGCCCGGCAACCTCATTCACCAACGGAATTTCCAAGTTACCTTCTTGAATGTTTAAACTTGTTGCTTGGGGAGAGGGCCAAAGCAGCGGCCAATAGCTGTTTGATATTGAGATACGCAAACGGTGGCCCGCAGGAACGGTATAGGCGCATTGATCAAGCTTAAGAGCTGCAGTGACCGCCTCATTCACAGGGAGTAGATCGCTTACTTCATGCCCGTCCCTATGACACAGGTTCAGCACACCGTATGTGATCCGTGTGCTGGCCCCGTCAGGATGGATATGGTTTAGGCGCACGGCAATTTGTGCGGTCGGCCGGTCGCTGCTAAGCGTCAATGTGATCTTTGGTGCCCCCGTAATCTGCATATCAGCAGACAATGCGTCACTGTCCCATGTGGCAGATAAAGCATCGTCGCGCCGCTGATCCCCCGGCATTTCTGGCCCAAGCCAAATGGCGCAATATTCACCAGAATCTGCCCCGCAATCTTGGGGTGATGAAACATTTACATCCAGCGGTCCGCGCTGATCCTGCAGCCCATCATTGTTCAAAAAATATTCAACCAAAGGACGGCCTTGTTGTCCGGCACGTTCAGGGGTTTGCGCAATCCAGCGTCCCGCCCGTTCCGTATACCATGTTTGGGGGCGCACTCCGTCCATCTGGTAAAGGCGTAAATCGGGATCATCCTCGACCCCAGTTTCAATGCCTTTCAGCCATTTGTCCCACCACCGCAGGGCTTCTTGCAAAAAACCAATGCGTGGCTCTGGCACCGCGAAATGAGGGTACTTGTGGACCCAAGGGCCCATGATCCCTTTGGACCCTTCGATATTCTCGACAATATTGGATGCTGTGTTCTTGTACCCATCTCCCCAGCCACCAACGACCAATACTTTGGCTTTGATCGCACCGAAATCTTCACAGACAGAACCGTGCTTCCAGTACTCATCACGGGATTGATGGCGCAGCCATGTTGTTGGTAAAAACGGCTCATTCTCTAGCCGATCAAGCCACATTTCGCGCCAGTTCTTACGCAAGGCAGGATCAGGTGCACGACTGGAATAGGACCACATGGTGGCACCCCAACCAAGGTTTTCGTTCAAAAGACATCCACCTTTGTAGTGAATATCATCGGCGTAACGATCAACAGTGGTACACAGGGTAATAATGGCCTTCAACTCTGGAGGGGTCATTGCCGCGACTTGCAGGGAATTGAACCCGCCCCAGCTGATCCCCATCATGCCGACGCTGCCGTTACACCATGGTTGGGCTGCTAGGTATTGAATAACCTCGACCGCGTCATCCAGTTCCTGTTGGGAATACTCATCTTCCATCAAGCCATAGCTGTCACCATTGCCACGCATGTCGACGCGGGCGCAGGCGTATCCGCGCTGGGCAAAGTAGGGATGGGTCAGCGCATCGCGCGCTGTTGTCCCATCGCGCTTGCGGTATGGCAGGAATTCCAGAATGGCAGGGACAGGTTTGTCCGCCGCATCAACAGGTTTCCAAAGGCGGGTTGAAAGTCGGGTGCTGTCTGAAAGGGTAATGCCGTAATCGGCGTCTTCAGATATTTCGCGCAGGCTATTTTGTGTCATGTGGCAACGGTGGTTTGGCGCCTAGATTTTGTCAAGTTGAACTATGGTGCCCAACACTCTGCAATTATCAAATCCATCACATTCGTGCCTGTTGGACCCGTGCGAAACAGCGCTCCTTTTGCATCAAGCCAAGGTGCTGCATCTGCTCGTTCTAACGCAATAGCACCGCTGATGTCCCATGTATCGCCATCGACGATGGCCCCAGCCGCATCTGTGGGCCCATCCGTACCATCCGTTCCTGCCACAAGAACGCGGATACCTTTTGTGCCTGCAATTTCACGGGCGATTATCAGGGCCAGCGCCATATTGCGCCCGCCTTGCCCAGGGTTGGATGGTAGGACGACAGTTGGTTCGCCGCCCAGTATGTGAATGCCGTTTTGCGACGCCCGTAAACGCGCCGCGATATTTGGGGCAAGGATGTTTATGTCGTCATAAAGGGTTTCTGAATTTGTCAGCGGTGGTTGATCAAGGGCTGACGCTGCGGCCTGCCGGGCGATTTGGTTGCTCGCCACGATGTGAGAAGTGAACGCAAAAGAATGCGCTTCAGGTGCTGCACCAATACCAGACCCAATAATCCCTAAACTATCGCCCTCGACGTCCGAGATCGCTAATGTCGTGACCTTTGCACCTTTGAAGCCAGCCAGCAGTTTGCCCCCTTTAATTAGGGACACTTCTTTGCGCAGTGCGTTCATCGCGTGAATGTCTTGGCCTGACGCAAGTAACGCTTGGGTTTTGGTCACAAGGTCTTCAATCGACATGTGGTCAGGCAAGACTTCTGCTAAGGATGACGCTCCACCCGAAACAAGGAACAGAAGGTGTGACCCCACTGGGCATTTTTTAACGGCCTGAATTAGGGCGTGCCCTGCTGTTAGGCTTGCCTGGTCCGGAACCGGGTGGGCAGCTTCAATGACGGTGGCGTGTGATGGGGCGTCGTCGATATGCCCATGTTTCGTTACTATTGTAGCGGGAACTGCCCCAAAGTGGGCATGAGCAGCCGCAGCCATTGATGCCGCTGCTTTGCCTACTGAAATCACACGGTCGGGGGGGGTAATTTTATGGGTGGTTATGGCGGTTGAAACACTCGCTTTGCCCTGAACCGCGTTCACTCCTGCCCACCAAATGGCCTTTATGTCAGTTGATGGTGTCATTTTGTGAACACTTTCTTTGATATGCGGCGTCAATAAAACAACCTGAACGGCAGAGTTTTGACCATTATATCTGCCTATGCACTGCCTAAATAGCGGTTATTGCCGAAAAATAGACTATCCCTTGATTCGGTCTTAAGCTATGTTGTTTTCACAAAGTGTGAGCAGAGCGGCATAAAAAAACAGCGCCTGCTTAGTTAACAATTAAAAGAGACCCCCGCGTAGACAGCGGCTCGAGGTAGATTGGTGGTGTTATGAAGGCGATAGATTTCGTCGTCAGCGATGATGCGGGCGCATTGCAGCGTGGAGTCATTCAGGCAACTGAACAGACGACCACAATTCAAGCGACAAATGGACAAGAGATTTCTCTGAACCTACGTCAAGCCGACATGCAAGGGCATGCGCGTGACGGTAATGCGTTAAATATCGTGCTGGCCGATGGCCGCGTGATCATAATCGAAAACTATTTCAATGACGGTGGCGATGCGAACCGATTGTTCATCTCGGCTGATGGCTATTTGAACGAAGTTGCATTCGTAGACACGTCTGATGGCGGCTGGTTTGCTCAGTTTGGTCCAACCGAACAGTGGGGCAAATGGAGCCCGTCAGACGATCTGATTTATCTTGGGCGTACCGACATCGCTGATTTGGCGATTTCTGCCCCAGCCGACAATGAAGTATCCATGCTTGCGCCGCTTGCGCTATTGGCTGGTGGTGGCCTTGGAGCTGGCGCTGCGGTTGCAGCTGGTGTTGCGGCTGTGGGCGTTGTTGCTGGCGGTGGCGGCGGTGGTGATGGCGGAACCCCAGCGGTACCAACTGTTATCAATCCTTCTGCGACACCTGATGTTGGTGGTCCCGGTGATAACCTTCAAGTGGTTGTTGCAGGCACTGGCGAACCAGGGGACACGGTTGCGGTAACCGTTGGCGAGCAAACGGGCACGACAACAATTGGCGCTGACGGAAATTGGGATGTCACACTTACGGGGGGATACCTTCCCTGCGGACGGCATGCACCCCGCGACGGTTGTGGTGTCGCATCCTGACGGATCAACAACTGACTTAACTGGCCCAACGTTTACCATTGACACGACCGCGCCTGAGATTGCTGTAACAAGTGGCACAGGATCTACCGGCGAGACGTTCAATGGCGAAGAATTGGACGGCGGCGCAACGGTTTCTGGTACTGGCGAAGCAAACGCAAGCCTGACAGTCACCGCTGGAACACATAGCCAAACAACAACAGTTGATGCAGACGGCAACTGGTCGGTAGCTTGGCCCGCCGGAACATTCGCCCCCGGTGAATATTCATCTGCGCTTACAATTGTGGCGACAGACAGCTTCGGTAACGCAAGCACAACAACAGACACAATCGTAATCGATACGGTAAGCGAAGTCGGCATCTCGACATCAACTGTTGCCGGCGACGGCACAATCAATGGCACCGAGCAGGCGGAAGGCGTTACCCTTACCGGTTCCGCACAGCCAGGTTCGACAGTGAATGTGACCTTCGGGGCCACAACATTGCCAGCAATTGTTGATGCAAGTGGGGGCTGGAGCGTTGATTTCCCCGCCAGTGCTATTGCAACGGGCGAATATGCCGCAACAGTGACCGCTGTAGCGACAGATGCTAACGGAAACTCCGCGACAACAACTGGCACAATTCAGGTTGATACATTCGTCAACACATTTGGATACACCTCTACCTCTGGTGGAGCCGACAGCGTTATCAACGCAACTGAAGCTCAAGCAGGGTTGATTGTAACGGGCAACACTGAGCCAGGGTCTTCTGTTCAGGTTGTTCTGGGAGGTGTGACCCAAACGGCAACGGTTTCAGAAAACGGCAATTGGACTGCGACATACAGCGCCGATCAATTTGTACCGGGCACGTATTCCACAACAATGACTGCGACTGCAACAGATGCTGCGGGTAACACCTCAAGCATCGATCAGACTGTGAATGTGGACACCGAAGCCGGTGTTCTGACAATCAGCGTGGTTCCAGTTGAGGGTGATGACATCATCAACGCAGCCGAAGCAGCAGACGGTGTGGTTCTTTCGGGAACGGCAGACGCAAACGCAATCGTCCAAGTGACATTGGGCGGTGTAACCCATTCTGTTGTGGCGGATGGCAGCGGTGTTTGGCAGGCGGCCTATTCTGCAGGTGAAATTCCAGAAGGCACCTATGTGGCCAACATCACGGCAACAACAACAGATGCTGTGGGCAATTCGCGCACTGTTACGGACAGTGTGAACGTCGATACACGGGTAGACAATCTTTCGGTCAGCGCGAATATTATTGAGGGTGATAATGTCATCAGCGCTGCAGAACTTAGCGATGGTGCCCAGCTTACAGGGACAACTGAAGTCGGGTCCAGTGTCACCGTAACCGTAGGGGCTGTAACAGTTCAGGCTGTTGTAGATGGCAACGGCAACTGGACCGCAGATTTCGCTTCAAACCAGATACCTACCGGCGAATACACAATTGGTGTGACCGTAAATGCGACTGACGCTGCAGGGAACACCGCCAGTGCCACTGATACAGTTCGTGTCGATACTTTGGTGAACACACTAACTGAGACTGTGAACCAAGTTGGCACCGACAATACGGTGAATGCTGCAGAAGCCCGCGAAGGTATAAACCTATCGGGCCAAGTCGAACTTGGCTCAACTGTGGTCGTTGATTTCAACGGAACAACGTTTGTAGCAACTGTTGACGCTGCAGGCAATTGGACGCTTGATATCCCACCATCAGCAATCGCTGCAGGGACTTATGAAGCGAATATTTCGGTTCTGGCAACTGATTCAGTTGGCAACACCGAAGTACTGACAGACATGCTTAGTATTGATACGGATGCGCCAACTGGCCCAGTCGTCGCAAGTCTTGTGTCTGCACGTTCAGGTGGGATCCGCGGTCTTACAACGGAAGACAATGCGGATGATTTGGCCGTCGCTCAGGTGAACGACGACGGGTCTATCACCAATTTGGCGTCTTCAACTTCACCAGGCGCACGTCCGAGCGAGACACAGGTTGATTTGGCAAATGACGTGCCAAATGGATCGCAGCTTATTGTGACTGCAACTGATGATGCGGGCAACACGACCGGTACCTATTTGGTACTAGATGACAGCACATACAACGCTGCCGTGGACTTGTCCACCAGCGGTCTTGGCAATTACGAGATCAACTCTGTTGAACTTGCCTTTGCCGAAGCCGCACATCTGACCATTACGGAAACTCAGCTTTTGAACCTGTCTGATAACAGCAACACGCTGACGATTCACGGTGGTGACGACACGGTCACAATCGCTGGTGCAACGCAGACAGGTCAAACCAATGTTGGCGGTCAAAACTACGACATCTATTCATTGGGTGAAGGCACGTTGATCATCGATGACGATATTACAGTGAACACTGCAATCGGCTAAGGCCAACGACGAAATTTGAGGCGCGGACGAAGATAATCTTCGAACCGCGCCCAATAAAATATAAGTACCGGCACGTTTAAGGGCAGGACATGGGGCAAAGTTTAATACAGGCTGCAGCATTAAGTGCAGCGATTTTCGGCTTGAGTGGTTGTTTGGCCGATACGAACAAGGGATCGTTCGTATCGCGTTTGAAATCGCCTGACGCAGGTTTGGCTGTTAAGGAAAGTGGTCCAAAAACCACGGCCTTTGCCAGCACAGCGTCAACTTACGACGACAAATTGAATTCAGAAAGCAACGTGATCAACGGGCTGGTTGCCCGCAGGTCGGCGCTGCCGAACGGCAGTGCCTACGACCAGGTCACATCTGCTGTTCTTGCGGCGAATGTGCGGTCTGCTGAAAGCGAATTACGCTCGGCCCGATTGCGTGCCGAAGCAGCCGGCACAAATTGGCTTCCAACCATTGGCCCATCCATTAGCCTGACCAGTCTTTCCGATGTTATTGTGAATTTTGTTGTAGATCAGGTGCTGTTCGACAATGGACGCAAAAAAGGTGAACGTGAATTTGCGAAAGCCGACGTTGAAGTTGCCGCTGTCGCCTTGGCACAAGACACCAATGACCGCGCAGCAACGGGCCTAGAACTTTACCTTGCAGCCGCCGAGGGGCGCGAAAAAGCATCATTGGCTGAGACCACCCTCGAAGACATGGCGCGTTTTGAATACATCATGTCTGAACGTGTACGTGGTGGCGTGTCCGATATGTCTGATCTGAATATCATCCGCCAAAAGTTATCCGAAATCCACGCTGCACAAACCGCAGGCCGTGAAACGACACGTTCCGCAATTGCAGAATTGAACGCAATGTCCGTGCAGCCGTTGCAGGGTGTACGGGGCCTAACAAAACTGAAAGTTTCAGCAACGGATGCCCAACCTCTTAAAGTGACCAAAGCTGAAGCCGAAATGACCCGTGAAATTGCCGCGGCCAAGATAGATCGCGCAAGCCAATTGCCCGGTGTTTCCTTGTCCGGAACTGTTGGTAAAAACTCAAACATCGGCGTCAAAGCAGGTGGTGCACAATTTGGGCTAGGCACAGGCGCACGTCTTAAAGCCATCGAGATTGCAAAAGAAACCGCTGGCCGCCGCGTGTCTCAAGCCAATGAAGACTCCAACCGCGCATTGCGCAAATTAGAAAGCCAGATTGCCGCCAAGACCCGCCAAGCGTCCGAAGCCACAAATCTAACGGCCCAAGCCAAGAACAACCTTGATTTATTTCAAGCGCAGTACAAAGCGGGCCAACGTCAGGTTATGGACGTGGTCGGCGTCTATCAAACCTTTTCTAAGGCACAAGAAGCCGAAGTGACCCTGAAATACGAAGCAGCTACCTTACGGGTCGAAATGGCACGCATACTAGGTGTTCTGGCGGATGGGGACTTGATCTGATGAGCAAACAACCCTTAACCCTGACGATCACTAACGGCAACCGCGCGCGCAACCAAGCTTCACCTCAAGTTAAAGCGCCAGTTGCCAGTAATTCCAACACCCACGATGACCGTGTGAAGGCCCGCGCCGAATTGGCGGTGACCTACGCAGGCATTTTGGGGATCGATGCGCTGAAATCGGACGCCTATAACGCGATCAGTCTTGGCACCACGGAAGGCGCCAGCGACGCGATCGAAGCGAACGCAATTGCCGATGGCTTGAAAGCGATCGGATGCCTTACACAGGTCAGCACCTTGCAACACTTCACCGCAGATCAATGGCCCGCCTTAGCCTATATGACCAGTGGTCAAGTGGTCCTTGTGCTTGGCCAATCGCGCGGTGATTTGATCATTTATGACAAAACATGCACCGACAACCGTGCCCATGTACCTGCAGTAGACTTTGAACCGTTCTTTGGCGGTTTGGTTGTGCGGGCAGAGGCACCGTTGGCAAGTGTAGCGAAAGAACACAAAGCAGATGCCAAGCCAACTCATTGTTTTTGTGGCTAATTTCCCCGTTTTAAGCGCCAATTTGGCGAAGTTGCATTAGGGTCATTCGTGGCCAACCTGCTAGCTGTGGCTGTCGCGCTGTTTTCGTTACAGGTTTATGACCGCGTGATCCCACACCAATCTGAGGCCACTCTTTGGGTCTTGGCTTCTGGTGCGTGTTTGGCGCTGTTGATGGAAGCATTCATCAAAATTGCACGTGCTCGTTTGATGGACGGCGCAGGTCGCCAAATTGAACTAAGCGTGCTTGAGATGCTGATGGAACGGGTGCTGGGCATGCGCAGCGATCTGCGTGGAAATTCGCCTTCAATGACCTTCTCTGCCATGCGCGAATTCGGGTCGGTCCATGAGTTTTTTACTGCTTCCACAATAGGTACAATCGCAGACATTCCGTTCATTTTTGTGTTCTTGCTGTTGGTGGCCTCTATTGCTGGCAACGTAGTTTGGGTGTTGGTTCTTGGTGGCATCCTAATGGTTGTGCCGGGCTTTTTCATGCAAAAGAAAATGATGCAGCTGACGGAAGAAACCCAAGGGGCTTCCGCGAAATCTTCGCGTCTTCTGCACGAGGCAATCTTTGAGCGCGATACAGTCAAAACCCAGCGCGGCGAAGACCGCGTTATGCGCTTATGGTCAGAACTAACAACGCTTAGTGCGATGAAATCATCTGATCAACGTAAACTGGCGTCATTGCTGACCTTCTGGAGCCAAGGCGTGCAGCAGGCCACATATGTGGCCGCGGTCATTGTCGGTACCTATTTGGTATTTGCAGGTCAATTCACGGTTGGTTCGATCATTGCTGTTGGCATTCTCACCAGCCGTACATTGGCACCCCTGACCCAACTGGCAGGCACAATGGCACGCTGGGGCAATGTGAAAACTGCCCTTGATGGATTGGACCGCATTGCTGAAGCACCCCAGGACGCAGACGAAGCACGCAGCTATCTGCGCCGAGAAAACCTTGATGGGTATTTCGAACTGCGCTATATGACCTCCAAATACGAAGAATACGGCGCACCAACATTGGACATTCCTAGTGTCGCGATTCTACCGGGTCAACGCATTGCAATCCTTGGCGCAAACGGGTCAGGCAAGTCATCGCTGTTGAAAATCCTATGCGGGCTTTATGCGCCTACAACGGGCCGTGTTCTAATTGATGGCACTGAAATGGGTCAAATCGAGCCACGTGATTTGCGTCGTTTGATCGGATATCTGGGCCAAGAGGTGCGTTTGTTCTCAGGTACATTGCGTGACAATCTAAATCTTACAATGCTGGAACGCGACGACACGCGCCTGTTCGAGGCATTGGAATTTGCTGGGCTTGGCCCGTTTGTCAAAGGCCATCATAAAGGTCTTGATCTGGAAATTCACGATGGTGGTCAGGGGCTTAGCATTGGGCAACGACAGTCCATCTGATGGGCACGTTTGTGGCTGCAAGATCCTAAGATTTGTTTGTTAGACGAACCAACGGCGGCACTGGATCAAACGCTGGAGACGACATTGGTGTCGCGTCTGGACGCTTGGATGGAGGGGCGTACAGCAATCATTGCGACGCACCGCGCACCGATCCTTGCTCTGACAAACCGCACCTTGCTTTTGCAAAATGGGCGTATGGCCGTCGATGGTCCGCGTGACGCCGTAATGGCGCACTTGAACCAAACCGGTGTAGTTGTTCCAATGAAAGGGGCCATCGGATGAGCGCTGCAAGCCACACGAATTTGAACGCACAAATGAATTTGCAGTTGCGTGGGCCCAGTATGGTTGTCTGGCTTAGCGGGGCTGCCGTTTTGGTGTTTCTTCTTTGGGCTGCATTCGCTTGGGTTGATGAAATTGTACGAGCTGAAGGATCCTTGATTTCTTTGTCACGTCCGCAAATCATCCAGAACCTTGAGGGTGGAATTCTTGCGGAACTCGCTGTCAAAGAGGGCGATATTGTTCAAAAGGGCGACCCGCTTGCACGGCTTCAAGGGACGAAGTTTCAATCGGCCGTGGACGATTTACAAGACCAAATTACGGCGCTTGAAATCCGGCGCCTGCGCCTTGAGGCAGAGCTGGCTGGTCAGTTCGACTTTGTCGTGCCAAATACTTTGGCCTTCCGTACCCCCGGTATTATTGCGTCCGAACGCGCCTTGCTGCAGGCCCGTCAATCTGACTTTGTCAGTCGTCGCGAAGGGGCCCAACGTGTGTTGGATCAAGCCACCAAAGAACGGACGTTGCTTGAGGACCTGTTAGGGAAAAATATTGTTTCACTGATTGAAGTTACGCGTTCCCGCAAGACCCACGCGGATGCGCGTATTCGTCTAGACGAGATCGTTACACAAACCGAATTGAACCGTGCGCAAGAATTCTCGGATACGCTTAAAGAAATTGGCACTTTGCGTCAAAACCTTAAGGGCAGTACCGACCAACTTAGGCGTACAGTGTTGCTGTCCCCGATGAAGGGCATTGTGAACAATCTAAGTGTCACGACAATTGGCGGCGTTGTGCGCCCCGGTGAAGAGATATTGCAGATCATTCCGCTAGACGAAGAACTGTTTGTTGAGGCACGTGTTCCACCAGAAAACATCGCGAATGTACGGTTTGGTCAAGAGGCGACAATCAAGCTATCTGCTTATGATTACACGATTTTCGGAACGTTGAAGGGCAAGGTAACATTGATCTCTGCCGACACGTTTGACAATGAAAAGTCCCGCGCAGCAGACGGTGATCCGCATTATAAGGTGACGCTAAGTGTGGACGTAGATAATCTGACGGATCGTCAGGCAAGCATTGCGATACGGCCTGGTATGCAGGCATCGGTTGAACTGCACACAGCGTCCAAGACGATCCTGCAATACCTGCTAAAGCCGCTGTATAAATCACGTGAAGCGTTCCACGAACCGTAGGCCTCAGGCGTTAGTATCTAACCAAAGTGTGACGGGCCCATCGTTGGTCAAAGACACCTGCATGTCCGCACCAAACTTGCCTGTTTCGGTTGGAATTTCTAACGTCTGTAACGCGTCGGTAAAACGTCGGTATAACGTATGTGCAACGTCGGGTTTGGCTGCGCCGGAAAATCCCGGGCGATTGCCGCGCGAGGTGTCCGCGGCCAGTGTGAACTGACTGACAACCAAGGCGCTGCCACCCGATTGCAACAACGACAGGTTCATCTTGCCGTCACCGTCCTTGAATATACGTAGTTTAGCAATCTTTTGGGCAAGTGTGTTTGCAGTTGCTTCGGTGTCGTCAGGCATTGCACAGACAAGGATCAGCGCACCTGCACCACATTGTCCGATCACGGTGCCATCAACGGAAACGCGGGCCCCAACAACCCGCTGTATCAAGGCGCGCATCAAATGTTCCAGTCTATGACAGTGTCGGGGATTTCGCGCTGTGTTCGGAAGCTGTTGGCGGGGTGATCCGCGTCTGCGTAGCCAAATGATATGGCGCACAGGATCAGTCGATCATCGGGCAAGGCAAAGTGATCGCGCACCATTGGCGCGTGGGCCGCAACGGCTGCTTGGGCTATACTCGCCACGCCTTTGGCGGCAGCGGCAAGGGCGAAGGCTGTGACGAAGCCACCGCAATCCATTGCACCGTATGGTCCAAGTTCGGCAGGGCTGGTTACGATCGCCACATGGGGCGCCCCAAACAGGCGATAGTTTTCCATCATCTGTTTAGCTGACGCAGTGTGGTCGCCTTTTTCCACTCCAACGGCACCGTACAATTGGATGCCGCAGGCACGGCGGCGGTCCTTGTAGACGCCTATGTAACTGCTGGGCCATTCCATGTCTGGTTTGGGCGCGTTGGTCAGGGCATGGGCAAAGAGTGCGTCGCGAAAACGATCCGTTGCCTGGCCAGATGTGATCGTCAATTGCCAAGGCTGGGCGTTGCACCATGACGGGACCTTTTGGGCGGCTTGGGCGATGTCGGTTATGGTGTCTTGTGTGACGTCGTCAGGCAAAAACGCGCGGCACGAATAGCGGGCTGAAAGGATCGCATTCAATGTGTCAAAATCGCTCATTGATTTAACGCCATTGTGTAACCGACCGTGGCAGCGACAATCAGGCCAAGAATGATCGCGATTGTAATTTTCATAGCGGAATAGGGGCGTTCGCCTTGCACCCGTCCTGTGCGCCCGTTCACGACAAAGCGATAGGTTTGCCCGCGGTATTTATAAGCTGCCAGCCAGACAGGAAGAAGTACGTGCTTGAACGTTACATCCCCCAATTTGGTATCAAGTTGGTGGATGCGCTGGCGATCCCCGCCAATGTCAAATTTCACGTCACGTTCGATCACGCGGTCCATGTAGGCACGCGCTTCGGTAAAACCGTGTTGAAGTTCGATACTGTATCCTTCGGCCCGAAATCCAGCGAGGTATTCGGGGCTATAGGGTTCCATTGCAGACAGATCCCAAGGTTCCAATGCATCGGTGAATTTCTTTGGCAGGGAGGTAGAGGCCAGCACAAGCACGTCATCAAAGAAACGCGCGACGCGGCCACGCGCCCCTTGCCAGCGTATTTTGGGAACTTGAATTTGTTGGCGTTTCCCGTCGCGGACGACGGTCTGTGTTTCATAGTACACCGTGCCACGCTCGCCAGTGTATTGAGATTTTGTGTCGGCATCAAAGGTCCAGTAGGGCACGTATATCCCCTGCATTTTCCGACCCTTACGGGCGTATTCTTTCAACCCGTTGGGGGCGAACCACAACCCGCCCAACCAGTTGGTCATGGCCCCACGCGCAGTGCCTTCATCAAGTGCAAAGGGCAGCAAACCGCGTGGTTTGATGTGACGGTGTATGCCAGTGTCGGTGACCAAAGGTGTCGCACAAAACGGGCATTCTGCAGCGTGGATATTTTCCCCCAACTCGACTTGTGCTGCGCAATTTGGGCACTTGGAAACGCGGGTTTCTTCAATGTCGGCTTGGGGCAATTCTGTTTCGATGGCGCGGCGAAAATCAAGCTCGCGAATAGGGTGTTGGAGCCCAGTGGTTTCTGAAATTTGATCGGTGTTGCCGCAGTGATCGCAGATCAGTGTTTGCGCTGCGGGATCATACCGAAAATCGGATCCACAGTTGTCGCAAGGAAAGCGGTGTTCACGCACAGGGGCAGGTGGTGGCGTTTCAAAATCGGTCATGTGAATAGGCTCGCTGATGGCTTGGGGCAGGGTATCGCAGGTGGCTTTCAGAGGTAAGGGTGAAACCGCTTGGGCACCATGATGCGCAATGCGTTGTCTTTCAGTCGATAATGTCGCCAAATATGGAACAGCGCGTGTCCACCCGCAACAACACCAAGCGTGTAAAACTGGACGATATGTACGGTTCCAACGATATCATTGGCTTGGTTCAGGCCAAGGGGCGGGGCAATGGGCAGGAAGCCACCGGCTTTAAGCAGAATTGATGACGTCAGGCCCAACAAGAAGCCTGTCAAAGCCACGAAAAACAGCCCCCAAATTAGAATGCGATGCATCCAACTGTGGAAGGGTCGCAACCAGCCTTTCAGCATGGGACCGGGGCGGCTGGCAAGGCCACGCCGCATCATATCTGCGAACCATAATAGGGAAAGCGAAACAAAGATCAGGGCTAGGATAGAATGTGCTTGAAACGCGGCGGGGCCAAAGGGTGTGACGTCTTTGGGTTTGACCAGCAAGAACCAGATGAACAGTGGTACCATCACCCAATGTAGCGCCTTAAGCATGGGGCGTCGTGCTGGGATCACTTGGCGGATGCGGTCCCGCCAAGCGATTCGATTTGGTGTGGGTGTCATGTGCCCATCATGCGCCGGGTGGAGGTGGCGGTAGGATAGTGAACAACTGCGCAAGTTCACGCACGTCTTCAGCCTTTTTCCAACCGTCTTGACCCGCAGTCCAAACTAAGGTTTCGCGGGTCAATGCGCCGTCTGTCGCTTTGCGACCCATCGCTGCCTTTGAGAATGGGCCAGTTGTATTGCCGTCCACGGCAACATGCCAAACGTGTTCAACTGGGGGCGCAGGTGGTGCCATCGGGGCTGGTTTGGACGCCGCTGGTTGCGCACCCCAAGGGCCTGCCCCTGCGGCCATTTGCATACCGATGCCAGCACCTAGGCCTGTTTGGAGTGCTGCGGCACCAGCACCCTCACGACCCATTGCTTCTGCAGTTTGGAACTGCATGTATTCGTTCAGGTTGCCGATGACACCCATCGCGGACCGCTTGTCCATCACTTGTTCGACAGAAGGTGGTAAGCTGATGTTTTCGATATACAATTCTGGAAGTGCTAGACCGTATTCAGCAAGCTGGCCTTCGATTTCCTTGGCAACCAATTTGCCCAATTCGCGGGTGTTTGCAGCCATATCGAGAACCGGAATGCCCGAGCGTGCAACAGTGCGCGAGAACTCTTGAACGATGATATTGCGGATCTGAAAGCTGATCTCGTCCATCGTGAATTCACCGTCGGTGCCGACGATCTCGGTGAGGAACTTGGCAGGGTCCACAACACGGACCGAATAGGTCCCAAAGGCGCGCAAACGCACGGGCCCAAATTCAGGATCGCGGCAGATGATCGGGTTTTTGGTGCCCCACTTCAGGTCATTGAAACGGGTGGTGTTGACGTAATAAATCTCGGACTTGAACGGGCTTTTGAAGCCGTGATCCCAATGTTGCAGCGTTGTCATCAACGGCATGTTGTTGGTTTCAAGCATATAAAGGCCGGGGGTGAAGACGTCAGCCAATTGACCCTCGTGGACGAAAACGGCAGCTTGGCCTTCGCGTACAGTTAGCTTGGCACCGTATTTAATCTCGTGCCCTTCGCGTTGGAAACGTGAAACCATCGTGTCGCGGGTGTCGTCGACCCAATGGATGACGTCGATGAATTCACCGGTCAGAAAATCAAAAATACCCATGGTCAGGTCTCCTTATGTGAGGGCCAAAGCAACGTCGGTATAACGTCGGTATTGTGTCGGTATCGCGTAGGTTTCTTAGACTTACGCTAAACAGGCCCAGATAACAGTTCAGTTGTGATGGTGCGGATGATCGGTGTGGCCTGTGTCAGGGACATGCCCGGCTTGAGCCGTGGATCATACAACATTCTAAGCAGCATTTCGTCGTGATTGGTCAGCAATGCAAATTCGTCGTCGTCGTTAAAAATCGACGGGCGGGCATTGGGGCTGTCATTGGCAAGGCCAAGACCTTGGGCCAGTTCCTCGTGAATACACGACAGGCGCAACAGATCAGGGTTTTCGGAACGGATCACGGCAACGGCTGCAGTATAGACGTCGTTGCTGGCGCCGCCCGAGTATGCAGCAACGGCGCAATAGGTATCATCAGAGAGATTGCGCAGGCTGGACAGGTTTGCTTTTCTCACACCGGGCAGCCGGCCAACCATTTGGTCGATCACGTTAGCGCGGTCATCTTCGCTGACGAACAGGACGTAGAAATTTGCCGGCTCGGCAAGCGCGATAGGATGGCCTGTTACTTTGCTTAGTCGTCTAGCAAATTTGGTGACATCTGCGCGGTCTTTGCGCTGTTGGGTCATGGGAACAGAGGCCCCAAATTCAACAGCAAACCTGATGGGTTGTTCCCAGCGACGTAGGTTGCCAGCCACACCTTTTGGTTGCCCGACCGATGAGTATTCATCGAAGAATGTGATCTGTTGGAAATTGCGCACAAACATATCGGCGGTGAATGGTGTGTCCGGTCCGCCGCCGTCTTGGCGCAACAATCCACTGGTCAATTGCGACGATTGCAAACTTCGCAAATTGGTGCGCATTGCGGCGCTTTGTTCCGATGTGGCTTGGGCGACTTTGATCATGGGCGCGGTTGTTTCAATGGCGGGCCGCGCCTGTGGTTTTATAGTGGGCGTGACGGGTGAGAAGGCATCACATGCAGCAACTGCGCCCAAACAGCAAAAGGCTGTAAGGGCGCGTTTCGCATTGTTTCTGATCCCGTCAAACACCAGTGCTTAGCTTTTGACTGAGCTGGCAATTGCGTCGCCAACACCGTCTTTACGCGCACTGGCGGAGGCCAGTGTATCGCGCAAATCGGATTCCATCTTTTTCAAATCCACTTCGGCTGCAGCGCGTTTTGCTTTGCCGTCGTCTGCGATTTGCAAGCTTTCTTGGATCGTGGCAATCAGATCGGCATTCGCCTGTTTGACGGCTTCGATATCAAAGACACCACGTTCCATTTCTTCGCGGATAATCTTGTTAGAAGACCGCAGGTTCGCGGCATTGGACGTCAGCAATTCGTTGGTCAGATCGTTGGCGGCACGAACCGCTTTTGCCGCTTCGGCAGAGCGTTGAATTGTCACGGCTTGTGCCAATTGTGTTTCCCACAATGGTACAGTGTTCACCAAAGTCGAATTGATTTTGGTGACCAATGATTTGTCGTTTTCCTGAACCAAACGAATGGATGGCAAGGACTGCATTGTCACCTGACGTGTCAGTTTCAAATCGTGAACACGGCGTTCCAAGTCGTCGCGTGCAGCGCGGATGTCACGCAATTCTTGGGCGACCATGACCTGATCGTCTTCCTTGGCTTTGTCGACGGCGGTCACTTTTTTCGGGATAACTTTGTTATCAAGTTCCGCCAGTTTTTCGGTGCCAGCTGCGATATAAAATGCCAACTCGTCATAAAAATCGAGCGTCTTTTCATACAGCATATCAAGGGATTTGATGTCCTTAAGCAGCGTGTGCTCGTGGCTTAGCAAATCATCGGTAACCTTGTCGATTTGACCTTGGACCGTTTCGAATTTGGCCGTAAATTTTGCAAATGGTGCTGCGCGGCCAATCAGTTTTTCCCACCAAGACTGTTTGCGACGCACGTCCAGTTCAGAGACCGAAAAACCGCGAATAGTTGTCACGATATTGCGCAATGAATCGCCCGCAGGGCCGACATCTTTGTTGCGCACATCTGCAAGCATCGCCTGAGAGATCACCTGTAATTCTGCCTGCGCGGCAGACCCGAAGGACACGATGGATTGGGTGCTGGACATATCGATTTCGTCCATGCGTTTCTTGATTTCTTTACTGACAGCTTTGTCTGCTTTGGTCATCTCAACAACTTCGTTTGCGTCTGTTGGTTCACGCAAGGCGATTGCTGTGACTTCTTCGATGGCGGCCAATGATTTCTCGGCCTGTAGGCGTGTATTCTCAGACATGGATTAGGTTCCTCGTTATGTAATTTTACTTTGCGTTTTCGATGGCGCGGTCCAGGACCACACCTTCTTGCTGCAGCCGGTCGCGCAGCACGTCGATTTCAATGTTCAGATCGCTGCGGTCATCCAGCAGCAATTTGGCGGTACGGGCATCGAAGCCTTTGCTTAAATCAGCAAGCAAAGCTGCATAATCGGTGCGTGCCTTTTCGTCTTTGGTGCGACTGTAAATATCCGCGAATTTAGCTGTCGCGTCTCGTGCGCCCATCAAATAGACGCCCAGATATTTGCGCGCCGCCGTCAGATCGCGTGGATCTTCTTCAACGGTGCGGATCAAATTACGCGCCTTGTCTTGGAACGCGTTGAGTTTCAGTTCCATTTTGCGATCACCAGATCGCAACATAGCATCAGACATCTCGCCCAAGTATTTTTCGGCCTTATCAACTACACCAGCAACGCGGTCGTGTTGGTGTGTATCTATGCCTTCCATGCCTTTGGATTTTAGCGGGTCGATGCCAAAGGCCGCTATGTGCAGGCCAGCCGCTGCAAGGCCGTAGAACGTAGTTGCAAGTCCGAAGTGGTCATGGCTTGCGGCTGCGAGGACAATGCCAAAGCCCGTCAGGACAGAAGAGGCCAGCTTTCGAGGGAACGCAGGTTTACGTGCTACTTTGCGCGCGTTGTATTCAGCTTCTGCAGTCAGTCCGCCGCGCAACAACCATGCCGCTAACGTCAGAAAGCCGGCTGAAATCAGCGCAACAACCAAATCAAATACACCTTCATTCAGCGCCATGAATACCATAGGGATCGCAGGGATGAACAAGATGTTAGATCGTGCGCCAACTGGATCGACACGTGCGTTTGTATACGCCCCATCGGGTGTTGAACCGATTTCCATGTCATTTTCGTCAGGGCTGAACTTGCCACCAAATCGTTGTGTCATGTTTTACAGACCTCCCAGCCAGCCGGTGGTCACTCCAAACATTAGCACGATCAATGCTGCATATGCGATCTTTTGAAACGATTTCGGCAACATGTGTCCCCCTTGGACAGGATGTAATATCGATACGGCTTTCATCAACGTTGCACCAGTTTAACGCTGTTGCCCAGTGCGCCGTTCGGCATTCAACTTGCGGGTATAGCCTGATTGAATGACCTCAACCGCGACCAGAACCAGCACAGAGAAGTAAAATGTAGTCTTGGACATTGGGATTACTTCGTACCCAAAGAACCTTAGCGCCAGTGCCTTGTCGTGCATCGCGTGTGCCGCTGCTTGACCCGCTTCACCGATCAGCACAACGCCGACAATCAACAGGATGAACAGGCCAAGGACTTCGTACATACGGTTGGCTTCAAGGAAGCGCGTGACGCCGTCAGCCAACACCAACATGGCAAGACCTGACAGGATGATCGCAAAGGCAAGGATCGGGAACACATCGGTAATGGCCAACGCAGACAGGACGGAATCGAACGAAAAGATCAAGTTCATGATAACGATCAAGACAACAACCTGCTTGGCCGACTTGCCCGTTTTATGTTCCACATCCGTATCAAGGTGTTCGATGGACAGCATATGCCCGATCTCTTTCACCGCTGTATACATGATGAAAATACCGCCGATGATAAAGACGCAGGTGGCAAAGTTGATGCCACCCGTGATGACGCCGGTCCATTCAAATATATAAAACGGTTCGGCCATCGCATCGATCAATCGGATCATGACGAACAACAACACCACACGTAACGCGACGGCGATGATGATGCCCCAGCGCCGCACTGTCGCTTGTTGGGCGACAGGTGCGCGTTGGCTTTCGATGCTGATGTAAAGCAGGTTATCAAAGCCTAGCACAGCTTGCAAAAAGCAAAGCATCAGCAAGTTGCCAAGGTTTTCGAAGGTAAGTAGATCAGTCATAGCAGTCCCCAAGCGTCAATCGCGCATCAATTTTGACGCCATTTAGCGCATTAAATGCGTTTGTAACAATTGCTAAGCTGCACGTGTTAGGGGGAAAATGTACTATTTAGCCCCTTTATCGCTTGTTAGGACCGCGGGGTTTACCAGATGGCTTGCCAGTTGGACGTCCAGTTGGCTTGCCTGCGGATGGACCGCTTGGGCGACCAAAAGGTTTACCTGCCGGTGTTGGGCTTGGTTTGCCCGTTGGGCGCCCGGTTGGACGACCTGTAGGTTTCCCGAATTTCTTGCCATCCGAACGACCTTCTAAAAAGTCATCCTCGTACTTGTCAGGACGGCCATGTTGTTTGCCAAATGTCTTGGTTGCGCCTTTGCCACGTCCAACGGGGCCAGCGTTGGTTGCATTGGCTTTGCGGTCGGCCTCGGACCGCGCCATGTTGCGGGTGCGTCCCTGTTCGGACGGTTTGCGCGAGATGGGTTCTTTGCGTTCGCCCTTTGCGCCGCGTTTGACGGTTGTCGGCTTCGCAGGTTCATCAGCAGCACCTGCATCAAGGCCCAGTTGGTCGCGCATGATCTTGCGGCGAATTTCGTCAACTTCACCTGGCTTAATCTCACCCAATTGGAACGGACCATAACTGACGCGAATCAAACGGTTCACGCTAAGGCCAACGTCTTGCATTGCACGGCGAATTTCGCGGTTTTTACCTTCGCGCAGGCCTACAGTCAGCCACGCATTTGCGCCTTGTTGACGATCAATCGTGACCTGCATCGCCTGATATTTTTCACCGTCAACGATGACACCATTACGCAGAGGCGCGAATGTATCCTCGGAGGGACGGCCATTCACACGCACACGGTAACGGCGCAGCCATCCGGTCGAGGGCAATTCAAGTTTGCGCTTGATCCCGCCGTCATTGGTCAGCAGCAGCAACCCTTCAGAGTTGATATCGAGCCGTCCAATGGCCAGTACACGTGGCAAATCATCAGGCATTTCGTCATAGATAGTCTTGCGCCCTTTTTCGTCGCGGTCAGACGTGACCAGCCCAGCGGGCTTGTGATACAGCCAAAGGCGCGGGGCGTCGGGTTCACCAACTGGTTTGCCGTCCACAGTGATAGCATCGTCAGTGGTCACATTGATCGCTGCGCGCTCAACCTTTGAGCCGTTCATATAAACGCGGCCCGCCTCGATCATGCGTTCCACATCCCGTCGACTTGCAACGCCAGCGCGTGCAAGGACTTTGGCGATGCGTTCACCAGTGGAAGCAGATGAGGGTTTGGAATCTTTTTTATCTTTTGTCATGCGCTCGCTCTAGCCTATCCAGTCGACTTGCGAAAGCATCCTATTTTGTGGCATCTGGAACAATGGTTTTTAAGTCTTTCATGTCCGAGGCGCTGGTTCAGGCGCAAGCCGCCGCAGATCGTGGTGAAGTGCCAGTTGGCGCTGTGATTGTGGACGGTAAAGGATCGGTCATCGCATCCGCTGGCAATCGCACGCGCGAATTGAATGATCCAACCGCCCATGCAGAGGTTTTGGCGATCCGTGTCGCTTGCGCTGCCTTGGGTGTTGAGCGGCTGAAAGGTTGCGATCTGTATGTGACGTTAGAACCATGCCCAATGTGCGCCGCCGCCATAAGCAATGCGCGGATTGCAAGGCTGTATTACGGGGCAAGTGATCCCAAATCTGGCGGGGTTGAGCAGGGGCCGAGGGTGTTTTCGCATCCCCAATGCCATCACGCGCCTGAGGTGTATGACGGGATAGATGCTGTCGCGTCACAGGATTTGTTGCGTGGGTTTTTCAAGGGGCGGCGGTAGGGCGGGGTTTTCCCCCGCCGATTGATTGCATAAATTTCAAAGGTAGCCAAAATGAAAGCTCAGATTAAGGATATAATAGACATAAACACTAAATGCGCCGAGTTTTGGGGGAGTGCAGGTGGTTGGGCTCCAACTCAAGCTGCTGACTTATTATCAAAGTCTCGCTTAGATTGGCAGGTTTCTTTATCCCAGACATTGTACTTGTGGTCACCCGAGGACACTTCGTCGATGAGTGATGGCAGTCTAATTCTTGCTTGGGCGAATTTGGGAGCCCTTGCAGAGGGCACGTCAAAACTTCTGCTTTCTGTTTATTACATGGATTATATAGAGGATATTGAAACACTAAAATATGCTAATGCGTATGGTAATAAGTCTAAAAAGAAAAAAGATCCGGATGGCTTATCTCTGGATAAATTACGTAAATTTTTCGTGAAAAAACAAATATTTGACGAAAGAATAATGAGCTTCTTCGAACTTGTTCAAAAACGACGAAATGCGATTCATGCCTACGAAGACCGGCCGTTGGGTAATCGCAATGAGTTTTTCAAAGCAGTTGATGATTATCTGTACTTTTGTAGAGACGTGGATGGAAGACTCCCGTACCAATGATTAAGTAGAAACCCCAACCAACCAGCCACTTGCGAGGCCCTGCGTCTAACGTTAAACCGCCCCTAAGCAGATAAGGGATACCTCATGTCGATTGATCCAAGCACCGCCGCCCGCGTCGCCAAATTGGCACGTATTAAAGTTGAAGACGACGCGTTGCCCGCATTGGCCGCTGAATTTAATACGATT
>CAJJBH010000029.1 GCA_905182355.1 uncultured Paracoccaceae bacterium
ATATCGAACGTTACAGTCTCACGGTTTGTAGCGAATAGCTCGGAACCCACATCTTTCACAGCATTCAGCAGGTGCAAGATTACGCCACCCTGAATCGCTGGGTCGTGAAATATTCGCCGTTAATAGCCGCAAATGCCCAAGCTAGGAAGCGCCCAACAGCCGTTTCCTGGCGGATGGATGAAACCTATATCAAGGTCAAAGGCAAGTGGACGTACTATTACCGCGCTATCGACAAGTTTGAAAAAACCCTTGATTACATGCTCTCTGAGCACTGGGACGAAGCAGCGGCTACCGCATTCCTTACCCGCGCAATAGGCAACAACGGCTTCCCCGACAGAGTTGTGATAGACAAAAGCGGTGCCAATCTCGCCGGGCTACAAAACATGAATTGTTTGCTGATTTTAAATGGATGGTTCTGGCTAATCGAAGTTCTGCAGATCAAATATCTAAACAACATTATCGAGCAGGATCACCGTTTCATCAAGAAGTTAACACGACAGATGAAGGGGCTCAAATCCTTCAATTCAGCCTCGGCAACACTTGAAGGCATCGAAGTCGCCCACATGATCCGCAAGCAACAATTTGAGACGTCGGGCCAATCCGCATTCAAGCAATTTGCGGCTCTCGCTGGATAACTGTGTCCAGCCAGTTCCATGAATCCGCACTCCGTCAAAATTTGCAACAGAACCACTATGAGCTGATGGGTCTTTGGCGCAGGCCGGTTTACCGGCTGTAGCTAGGGCGCGGCCACGAGCTGAAGGCTTGGGGTTTTCCAAATTATGCGTTGCATAAAAATGTGCTCTTTTTTGTGTAGTCCTACACGAATGGCGGTGAGCCCGCCTTCGCTGCAAGTGCTAAATCCAAAGGACCGCGCAAAGAAAACGGCCGCTCAGGGCATCAGTCAGTTTCTTCTGTTGTGCTGATGCAGCGAATGGCAGTAAGGATCATCCGCCGAATCTACAGTTCACGAACAAAGTATGAATTCGATGTGCGCGCACCAATGACCGCTTTAGAGAACTGGATTAAGACCAATTTCCTTTACGGTCTCCATTGACAAATATGTCGATACGCTCGCGACATGTGGCAGCTCAGATATGGATTCGACAAGAACTTGACGATAGGCTCGCATGTCTTTTGTGCGCACCTTTAGGAGATAGTCAAACGATCCGGCTATCAAGTGGCATTGCTCCAGCTCAGGCACACTTCCAACGGCCTCATCAAATGCCCTGAGGGCCGCTACAGTTGTGTCTTCAAGTTTGATCTCTACGAATGCCACATGGCACTGATCCACTTTTTCGGGATCGAGAACGGCGCGAAATCCAATGATGATCCCGTCACTGACAAGCCGTCCAACTCTGACGCTGCATGGGGTTTTCGAAATTCCCAACTTCTTGGCCAATTCGGTTACACTCATACGACCGTCCAGGGAAAGCTCCGCAAGTATCATTCGGTCGAGGTCGTCAAGCTGTTCATACTCAGAATCGTTTGTCATAGAGGTACCTTCGGGTGCGCTCATATTTGATGGCGAGGTGCTGGGCTTCCGGGTCCACAAGGACAAGGCAACCCATTGTTGATTTCGTTTGAAAAATTGCGTCAGGGCCGCTGCTGACCAGTGCCGTGGACGAAGTACTTGAAACTTGTGAGTTGTTCTGCACCAACCGGCCCACGTGCATGCATCTTCCCAGTCGCAATGCCGATCTCAGCACCCATGCCGAACTCCCCGCCGTCCGAAAACTGGGTGGAGGCGTTGTGCATCACCACAGCTGAATCGATGGCGTTCATGAACAGTTTTGCCGAGTCGAGGTCCTCGGCGATGATGGCGTCTGTGTGCCCTGACGAATGGGCCTGCACGAACGCGATGCCTTGTTGCAATCCTTCGACGATCTTAACTGACAGAATGCTGCTCAGATATTCGGTGTCCCAATCAGCGTCTTTGGCGGCGATCATCATGGGGACAATCGCCTGCGCTTGTGTGTCGCCGCGAAGTTCGCACCCCTCCAGCGCAACTACGATACGCGGCAGGATTTGTTCGGCGATTTGGCGATCAATCACGATGCATTCGGTTGCACCGCAGATGCCTGTTCGGCGCATCTTGGCGTTCTGAACAATCCCGACGGCCTTTTCGATATCAGCGCTTTCGTGAACATAGGTGTGGTTGTTGCCATCCAAATGCAGCAGCGTCGGGACACGCGCTTCTTTTTGCACCAGCGATACCAGCCCACGACCACCACGTGGAATAACAAGATCAACGTGATCCGTACTATGAAGCAGCAACTTGACGGCTTCTCTGTCCCGGGTGTCTACAAGTTGTACCGCATCTTCCGGGAGACCAGCGGCCCGCAGACCTATCGCCAAACAATCAACAATAACGCGCGAAGAATGCAAGCTTTCAGACCCACCGCGCAAGATGATCGCGTTGCCGGATTTGATGCACAGCCCGCCTGCATCAGACCCCACGTTGGGCCGCGACTCGTAAATCATCGCGATGACACCGATCGGTACGCTGATCCGCTCAATGTTCAAACCATTGGGCCGCTGAAACGACGCAAGAACTTTGCCTAAAGGGTCGTCCTGACCAGCAATTGCATCAAGCGCATTTGCCATATCGGTGATGCGGACGTTCGTTAGGGTAAGCCGGTCGATGAACGCGTCATCCTTGCCACCACCCTGGATACCCTCAAGGTCGCGCGCATTTGCCGCCAGGATTTCGGGTACACAGTCGCGAAGGGCTAGTGCCGCCTCTTTCAGTGCAAGATTGCGATGTTCGGTCGATGACATGGCAAGAGCAGGTGCCGCAGCTTTGGCGCGCTGTCCCATTTCAAACACAACGGCGCTGATGTCCATATTCTCATCCGTAGGTCGTGCATTTCTCGTGTTCATTTTGTTTTTCCTGAAAGTTGGGCGCTCTGAATGTATTATTTGAGTTCGGCTGCGCGTTTGCAGGCGGCTTGAACGGTTTTCTGAAACAATGCGTAAAGCGCCCCATCGCGCATCAATTCTGCCAACCCCGCTTGGGTCGTGCCATTCTTGCTAGTCACAGAGTTGCGTAACGCTTCCAAAGTATCAGTCGACTGTCGCGCCGTTTCGACCGTGCCTGTAATCGTATCAAACACCAAAGTTTGGGCGGTTTCGTCATCAAACCCAATCGACTTTGCTGCCGCCACATAGCTGCGCATCACTTCAAAGATGTAACCCGGGCCACTGCCACTGATAGCGGTTAGGCGGTCGATCTCATCCTCGCTGGATAGCGGAATACATGTGCCTGTCTCCGCAATCAACGCAGCCACATCAGTTTCTTGCTGCTTTGTGCATTCACTATTTGCGTAAAGCCCAGACACCCCGAGTCCGACCATCGCGGCCAAATTTGGCATCACGCGAACGATTGCCCTTTCACCCACAATTTTCGCAATATTATCGATGCTGCAACCAGCGGCGATGGATACGAAACACCCCTTTAGCTTAAGAGAAAACGCGTAGTCAGGTAGAACAGCCGCGATCAATTGCGGCTTGATTGCGATGAGAACAACGTCAAATTCCGCAACTGCTAATTCTGTCGCTTTTGAGACATGCTTCACACCCTCCGGAAGCTCCAAAACCCCTGGATCAGCGATGGTAAAGTTGTTGCCATCGTTGCCAACCCATTGGCGCAGCATAGCTCCGCCCATCTTGCCGCATCCAATCAATAGTACTTTCATTTCGGTCTCCGATAGTCGCAGAACGTCCCATGCAGAAAAAGCGCTGCATTGCATCGCACAGATGCAAGGTTGTCCGAATTTTGCTTTCGTCGCCGTCGTGACATGGCACTGGCCCATCAGGGTCGTGCAGCGTCAGCCTCATTGTAATCACGAGTAGGTTGCGTGTTATACACCGGCGAATCGTTGGAAAATACAGTGCTATAGGTCAACGTCAGGCTTAGCAAATCGATACTATAATTACTAATGATACCAATCAGATATCGGAGCAACACATGTCCAAGAAGAAAAAGATCGTCGTCAAGATCGGGTCCAGCCTTCTAGCTAACACTGACAAGCTTACCCTTCGCTATGCCTTTATGAATGGTATGGTGAGTGACCTCGCGCAGCTGCAAAAGGAAGGCCACGATATTATTCTGACGTCTTCAGGGTCCGTCGCTTTAGGCTTGAACATGATTGGCAAACGACCTGAAGAAGCAGGTGTCTTGGACAAGCAAGCAGCGGCGGCCTGTGGTCAACCCCTACTGATGAATGCCTATCGCCAAGTTGCATCAGAGCATGGAATGGATATTGCCCAGATGCTTGTAACGGTCGAAGATATGGAAGACCGGCGGCGCTTTCTCAACATCAAAAACACTATGATGCGGTTGTTCGAAAACGACATCTTGCCAATCGTCAATGAAAACGATTCCGTAGCCACACGTGACTTACGGGTCGGCGATAACGATCGCTTGTCCGCCAAAGTCGCGCAGATGGTACAGGCTGATCTGTTGATCATTTTGACTGGCGTCGAAGGTCTTTACGACCGGGATCCATCAGATCCCGAAGCCGTCTTCATTTCTGAAATTGAAGACGTTAGCGAGCATCTTGAATCTACGACAGGCATCAGCGCTTTGGGGACCGGTGGAATGCTAACAAAGATGCAAGCTGCAAACATGGCTCAAAACGCGGGCTGCGAAACGATTATTGCCGAGGGGATCATCGAACGCCCGCTGTCTTCTATACTGAAGAACGAACGGCGTTATACGCGATGCCTTGTCACAGGCGTTACGCAGTCGCCACTTAAAATATGGCTCAGCAACAGGTTGCAGGTTTCTGGAACTCTGGTCGTGTCGAACGCAGTTGCAGATGCTGTGGCGGCAGGCGATTGCGGCATCAGCATTAAGGACGTCATCTCGATTCAGGGTGATTTCACTAAGGGCGACGTGTTGCATGTGTATAATGAAAAAGGTGATGAAGTTGTCCGAGGGCTGACGAACTTCTCGTCAGAAGAAACCATGCTTCTGGCGCGGAATCTCGACATGCCGGTCGAAGACGTTATCGGCTATAAGACCAAAACCAACGTGATTGGCGCTGAAAACATGTTGGTTCTCGAAGAACAACATCTTCCCCTTGATGCGCCCGAGGACAACCAAAAACTTGTGATCCCATTATGAGCCCTCAAGGGTGTGCACGTTGAGTAAAGCAATCCAATGCGTCGGTGAGCGTGTGCGATGTAGTGCTGTGTAATATGAAATAATTACACCTATAATGGCCGTGGCGTCAGGTTAAAAATTCTGTCAAATTGGCCAAAATCCAAAAAGGAACCCTGCCTAAATGACATTTGTGATTACCTCACCTGCACAAGCCAGCCTTGCTGTAGCCAACACCACGGATCGTTTTCCTGTGCGTCGTATCTTTTGTGTAGGTCAAAATTATAAAGACCACGTGATCGAAATGGGCAGCGACACCCGCGAGGCACCGTTCTTTTTTACCAAGCCAGCGGATGCGGCTGTGGATTGCCCTTGCACCCTGCCCTATCCGACGCTGACCAAAAATCTGCACCACGAGATCGAGTTGGTGATTGCCATTGGCAAAGGCGGATCCGACATTGCGCCTGATGATGTACAAAACCACATTTGGGGTGCTGGCGTTGGCATCGACTTAACACGTCGCGATCTTCAAAAGACGGCGAAAGACAAAGGCCGTCCTTGGGATATGGCCAAAGGATTTGATAACTCTGCACCCATTTCTGCGCTGGTACCACTTGCCGATGTGCCCAGCCTAACAAGCGGCCGCATTTGGCTCTCAGTGAATGGTGAACTGCGCCAAGACGGTGATATCGGTGATATGATTTGGTCTGTGAAGGAACATGTCTCGATTCTGTCCCAAGCTGTGCGGTTAGAGGCTGGGGATATCATCATGACTGGAACACCCGCGGGTGTAGGCGCGGTGGTGGCAGGTGACCTGATATCAGGTGGCGCTGATGGGATTGGAGCGATTGAGGTTCGCATCAGCTAAGGTGCAAACCTACGCTTAACTCACGCTGATTGTTGCCGCGATACATCGTTTCCACCGCTCATAAAGGGCGGTGCGATCGGTGTCTGACATCTGGGGTGTGAACTGTCGTTCGCAGGCCCACATGTCCGCGAAACCCGTTGCATCTGGATAAATTCCTGCCCGCATCCCTGCCAGCCATGCTGCCCCCAGTGCGGTCGTTTCGACACCGGCTGGTCGATCCACAGGGGCACCCAACATGTCGGCCAAAAACTGTATCGCCCAATCGTTTGAGCTAAGGCCACCATCAACGCGCAACACAGTGTCATCGGCATTGGGCCAATCAGCCCGCATCGCCTCCCATAGATCTCGCGTTTGGAAACCGATGCTTTCTAATGCGGCCCTTGCGAAATCGGCTGGGCCACTGTCGCGTGTTAAACCATAAATCGCGCCACGACATTCTGCGTTCCAATAGGGCGCGCCAAGTCCAGTAAAGGCGGGAACAATTGTAACATCCCCACTGCCCTGTTCCGCCAATGCTTGGGTTTCTGGCGCGGATTTGATCATTTGCGCACCGTCACGCAACCACTGCACCACCGCTCCCGCGACAAAGATCGAACCCTCAAGCGCATAGGTCGGAACTCCATCAAGTTGATAAGCAATCGTTGTCAGCATCTTGGTCTTTGAGGGCACCGCATCGGTGCCAGTGTTCAACAGCGCAAAACAACCTGTGCCATAAGTCGATTTCATCATCCCTGGTTCAAAACACGCCTGTCCGATTGTGGCCGCTTGTTGATCCCCTGCAACCCCCAAAATAGGGACTGGGGCACCCAAATGTTTAGCATCTGCGATCCCGAAATCGGCGGAACAATCCAATACCTTTGGCAACATCGCAAGCGGCACATCAAGAATGGCACACATATCTGCGCTCCATTCGCCAGCGTGGATGTCGTACATCATTGTACGGGCAGCATTGGTGGCGTCTGTGACGTGGGACGCACCGTTTGTCAGCCGCCAGATCAAGAAACTGTCCATTGTGCCAAACAGCAGCGTTCCTGCGGCAGCTTGCGCGCGCGCATCATCCTGTTGATCCAACAGCCATTTTACCTTTGTGCCGCTAAAGTACGGATCAGGCAAAAGGCCCGTGGTTTTCATGATCGTTTCGGTGTGACCTGCGGCCCGCAGTTCCTCGCAAAATGGGGCTGTGCGTCGATCCTGCCAAACGATGGCCTTGTGAATTGCCTTGCCTGTTTTAGCGTCCCAAATAACGGTTGTTTCACGTTGGTTCGTGATTCCGATGCCAACCAAATCAGCCGCGGTTATTCCAGATTTTGCCAAGGCTTCTGCACAGGTTTTCAGCACTGAATCCCAGATTTCTTCAACATCATGTTCCACCCAACCAGAGGCGGGAAAATACTGCGTAAATTCCTGTTGGGCAGACGCTATTGGCTGCATCTTTGCATCAAATACAATTGCGCGGGACGAAGTTGTTCCCTGATCAATCGCTAAGATATATGTCATGGTTTTTGCCCTTCTTTGGCCATCCAAACGTCGATGGCTTCGGTCTGGGACTTGTCCAAACGCAGGCCCAATTTTGTGCGACGCCATACTGCGTCCTCTGCAGTCACCGCGAATTCGTGGGCCATCATCCAGCGCAATTCTGCCTCGGTCAGGGTGGCCCCAAAATCTTGGCCTAAGTCAGCTGCCGTTGCTGCATCACCCAACCACTTACGCGCTTCTGTTCCATACGCGCGGACCAATCGTGCAGCCCATTTGGGATCCAAGAATGCAAAGTCGCCTAGCAATTCGTCGATCAAGGCCCCTACCCCATCGACGGGGAAATCCCCACCGGGCAATGGTACTTCAGCGGTCCAGTCTTCGCCCAGTTTCAGTTTGGCCAACACCTGTTGCGCCAGCTTGCGATAGGTTGTGATTTTTCCGCCAAAAACACTAAGCAGTGGCGCACCGTTTGTGTCCAAGTCCAAGACGTAGTCGCGGGTTGCCGCGGTCGCTGATGCAGCGCCGTCGTCATACAGCGGGCGAACACCCGAATATGTCCAAACTACGTCATCAGGTGTTACTGGTTTTTTGAAATATTCAGAGGCAAAGTTGCAAAGGTAATCGCGTTCCACATCCGAAATCACAGGCTTTACGCCTAGGTCATTGTGTTCTGCGTCTGTAGTGCCGATCAGTGTAAAATCCTGTTCGTAAGGAATGGCGAATGTGATGCGTCCATCTGTACCTTGGAAAAAGTAGCATTTGTCGTGGTCGTAAAGGCGGGGTGTGACGATGTGGCTGCCCCGAACCAAACGGATACCAGCCTTGCTGTTTTGACGCAGAACGCCTGACAAAATATCTGCGACCCACGGTCCACCAGCGTTAACCAGATTGTGGGCAGTGAATTGCCCCTGCTCTGTCTCGATATGCCATAGGTCGCCTTTCCGGGCGGCTGAAATGACCTGACAATGGATCAATATCTGTGCACCCCGTGCTTCGGCGTCACGGGCGTTTAGCATCACCAAAAGCGAATCTTCGACCCAACAATCAGATATTCATAGCCCATCTCGAACCGGTCTTGCAGCGGTGCACCCTCAGGCCCAACCCGCAAATCTAGCGTTTGTGTGGCAGGCAAGATCTTGCGCCCCCCCAAATGGTCGTACATGAACAGCCCCAACCGGATCAGCCACGCAGGGCGCCGACCTTTCATCCAAGGCATAATCCACGACAGCAAACGTGAGGTTTGGGTTTCGGCATCAAATCGCATGTCCGCGCTGTAGGGCAAAACAAAGCGCATTGGCCACGAGATATGCGGCATTGCCTTTAACAATATCTCGCGTTCTTTCAAAGCTGATTTAACCAACCCGAACTCAAAGAATTCTAGATACCTTAGCCCACCGTGGAACAGCTTGGTCGACGCGGACGAAGTTGCGCCACCCAAATCACCCTTTTCGGCCAGCGCAACACTTAGGCCTCTGCCAGCAGCGTCCCGCGCGATGCCACAGCCATTGATACCGCCACCGATGATAAAAAGGTCTAAGGGTTGCCGATCCATATGCTTCACTAATTTGTTGATGTTACCGCAACCAATCAGCGACAGACAACTTATGCAAGGGTCAACGCCAACTTTGCCGTTCAGTTCGCCCCAAAATTTGAGCCAAATATCGTTTCCGAAAAGTCCGCCAAATAAATCCGAAGCCACGGCGTGAATACCTCTGGGTGATCGACTATGCGCTTTTGCAGATCAGCATATTCGATCCATTCAATACCCATCACCTCTTCTGGGTTTGGGTCAATCTGAAGGCCCTGCCTTACAGTGACAACAAACAAATCAACCACTTCATGTTCGATCAACCCACCCCCTACATCGGCGCGATATTCTAGGGTTTGACGGAATTCTGAGTCTGATACAGTGATACCCAATTCTTCCTTCAAACGTCGCACAGCACAGACATCCGACGCCTCGTCCCAAAGCGGATGCGTGCAGCAGGCGTTCGCCCAAAGACCAGGCGTGTGGTATTTGTCTAAAGCACGGCGTTGCAACAAGACCTGTGTGCCACGTAAAATAAATACAGAAACCGCTTTGTGGCGCAAACCGCTTTGGTGCACCTCCAGCTTTTCAACTGGGGTTAATACACCGTTAACCCACGCTGGAATCATAATATTCATGGCGTTGCCCTATTTACTTTTGTGCAGCTTACCCCAAACGAAAGGATATCAATTCGATAGATTGCAACGTCGGGTGATACAAGTCAGCCAAGACCCAATCAAGGTCGCAAAATTGTGAGTGTTGATTGGCGTATTGTTGCGTTACCTAGATGCTAAATTTAATGGAGACCACCTATGATCCGTACACTCGTAGCAATTGCTGCTCTTAGTTTTTCTGCACCTGTGTTTGCAGATGGCCATTCCACAGGCGACGCTGAAGCCGGTGCAAAGACATTTAAGAAATGTAAATCTTGCCACATGATCGAGGCCGCTGATGGCGAAGTGATCGTAAAGGGCGGCAGATCGGGCCCTAACCTTTTTGGCGTTGTTGGCATGACTGCAGGCACTGTTGAGGGATTCAAGTATTCGAAAGATTTGATG
>CAJJBH010000030.1 GCA_905182355.1 uncultured Paracoccaceae bacterium
AAGAATTCAAAGAGTATTTATAACATGCGCTTTATCGCCATTGCCGTAAGTCTAATCCTACCTGTTCAGGCGTTTGCCTTGTCATGTATCGCACCGTCTGTTGAACTAAGTTATGCGAAGGCTGCGAGCTCTGAAGAAAGCTACCTGATAGGTAAGGGCAAGCTGATCTTTGATCAGGCGCTTATGCCGCGCTCGACTGTCGGCGTCGATCGGCCTGTCGAAATAACGCGTATTCCTGCCAGAGTAACAGGCAAGGCTTTCGATGGTACAGGGTTTGATCAGGCCTTTGGTGTTGAAGTCGAAATGGTCGTGCGGTGCATCCAAACTTGGTGCCCCGTGATCACCAGAGATAAAGAGCATTTGGTTTTCTTGAGAGAAACTGAAACCAACTACCAATTGGCTATCGACCCTTGCGGTGGCACGGCGTTTCCTGAACCAACACCGGAGATGGTGGATCAGGTTTTGACATGCTTCAAAGATAAAAGTTGCAGTGCAGACCCAAGTTAAGGACGAACAATAGGGATTTGGGGCGCAATCTTTTGGTCCCAACCCTTTGTGAGCCGTGGATCATCGGCCACCTCGATCTTGCGGCCCATGGCTGTAAATCCACTTCGTGCATAGAAATTAAGCGCCATCGGACTATCGATTGTACAGGTGTGCAGATGGAACCGTTTTATGGGCTGGTCCCATACGGTATTTATCGCAAAGTTCATTAGATAGCGGCCAGATCCAGTGCCAATCAATTCCTTAGTCAGCCCAAAGAACGCCAGCTCGCATTCGCCGTCCGTGCGGTAATCTAATTCAAGAAGAGCCTGCGTTTGCCCACCGTGTTCCAGCGTGAACAGTTGAACTTTCGGGTCATGGATGATCGCTGACAGATCGGCATCATTCATAGTCAGCCGTGAAAACCACAACCATTCTTCACCAACACGGCGATAAATATCGCGGTATTGGTCTAGGGTTACGTCCGTCAGTGGGCGAAGGGCAACGCTATCGGGGATTGGCACAGGGCGGGTGTCCGCCCTTGCACGCATTTCCAGTTGGGTGACGACCATAGCCAACTTGCCATTAGGGACGCTGTGATAGCCGTCACTCAACATCAGGCAACCAATCCAGCAGTTTTGAACAAAGTCATCATGTCTTGTTCCGGGCGTGGACCAATGTGGCTTATGACTTCAGCAGCGCAGGTATTACCCATACGCCCACATGTTTCCAGATCACGGCCTGTGGCCATGCCATAGATGAAGCCCGCAGCGAACTGGTCACCTGCACCTGTTGCATCAACAGGAACCACTGTGTTGACCGGAACATCGACACGTTCATCACCACGAATAATTGTCACGCCGTCGCCGGATCGTGTGCACACAACCAGCGGACACATTACCGCTGTTTTGGTCAACGCTTCTTCCAGATTGTCGGTTTCAAATAGCGATTTCAGTTCGGCCTCGTTTCCCATAACGAAATCTAATTCGTCGCCAATCATGCGCAAGAAGTCGGCGCGGTGACGATCTACGCAGAATGGATCAGAGATGGCGATGCCCGCTTTGCCTCCGGCAGCGCGGGTCAGGCGCGAGGCTTGCAAGAATGCTTCTTTGCCGGCGTCCTTGTCGAACAAATAGCCCTCAAGGAACATAATGGCGGCATTGCTGGCGACATCAGTGGGCACATCTTTTGGACCAAGGTTTGTGGAAATACCCAGGTAGGTGTTCAATGAACGCTCACCGTCTGGCGTGACAAAAATCATGCAGCGCGATGTGGGCAGGTCGCCGTCTGTTACAGGGGCGTTCACAAAATCTGTGCCTTCGTCGACCATGGATTTTGCGTAAAACTGGCCCAATTCATCATCACGGACACGTCCGATGAATGCAGTCTTCAAGCCAAGCGAACCAATGCCCGCAATAGTATTTGCCACAGAACCACCAGCGGTTTGCATGCGTTCAGCCGTCATGGTGTCAAACAAGGTTTCGCAACGATCCTGATCGATCAACTGCATGATGCCTTTTTCGATACTCATATCGTCTAAAAAAGCGTCAGTGGATTGCGTGATTACGTCTACGACGGCGTTGCCGATACCAACGACTTGATACTTGGTCATATGTTTTTTTCCTCAAAAGGGCAGAGATCGCGAATGATGCAAGTGCCACACAATGGTTTGCGAGCCTTGCAGTGATAACGCCCATGTAGGATCAACCAATGATGGGCGTGAAGTTGGAAATCGGCGGGGATGTTATCCTCGACCGCGCGTTCAACAGCGTCGACGGTTTTGCCGGGTGAAATGCCAGTACGATTGCCGACGCGAAAAATGTGGGTGTCCACGGCCTGTGCGGGCTGCTGCCACCACATATTCAAAACAACGTTGGCAGTTTTACGCCCCACGCCGGGCAGGGATTGCAACGCTGCGCGCGAATTGGGAACTTCACTGTTATATTCATCAACCAAAATTTGGCTTAGTTTGATAACGTTTTTGGCCTTCTGGCGGAACAATCCGATGGTTTTGATGTGCTCGGTCAAGCCGTCAATCCCAAGGTCCAGCATCTTTTGCGGTGTGTCTGCAATCTGAAACAATGCGCGGGTTGCTTTGTTGACACCCACGTCAGTGGCTTGCGCCGACAATGCCACGGCCACAACAAGGGTATAGACATTGACGTGCTCCAACTCCCCTTCGGGTTCAGGATCAGTGTCTTGAAAGCGCGTGAATATTTCGCGGATCGTATGATAATCGAGCTGTTTTGCCATGAAGATCCTATGCCCGTTTGCGCGGTCTGCTGCAAGCATTGCGCAAAAAACGGGTCGATTGGTTGGATGGCAGTTGTTAGTTAGGGGTTATGTTACACACAGATACAGAAAACAGCGGTTATCATTACGATGTAATGCGACGTGCCATCACGGTGATTGATACGGCTGAGGGCAACCTAAGCCTTGAAGACATGGCTGCGCAAATGGGAATGAGTGCTGCACATTTTCAACGGATATTCAGCCGTTGGGTCGGTGTCTCGCCAAAGCGCTATCAGCAATATCTGACACTGGGCCACGCCAAGACACTGTTGCACAGCCAGTTTTCAACCGTGGATACAGCCCATGCCAGCGGACTTTCTGGAAGTGGTCGCCTGCATGATCTTTTCGTGCGTTGGGAGGCGATGAGCCCAGGCGAATACGCCAAACATGGCGCTGGGCTGGTTATAAATTGGGGCTGGTTTGATACGCCATTTGGGCGGGCCATTGTTATGGGAACGGACCGCGGTATATGTGGTTTAGGATTTGCAGCCGAAATAGGAGAAGAAGCAGCGTTTCTTGATCTGCGCGACCGTTGGCCTGATGCCGAATTCACCCAAGCACCCGAGAGGTTGGATGGCTGGGTGAAAACCGCGTTTGGCATGGAGACAGAAAATGCTGGTAAAGCGCCGCTCCTTTTGATGGGTGCGCCGTTTCAGATTAAGGTGTGGGAAGCACTGCTAAGCGTGCCTTCTGGTCAAGTCACATCATATTCGCAAATCGCACAGATTGTGGGAAACCCTAAAGCGGTGCGTGCTGTTGGCACCGCCGTGGGACGCAATCCAGTCAGTTGGTTAATTCCATGTCATCGCGCATTGCGCAAATCAGGCGCAATGGGCGGATATCACTGGGGCCTGACAATGAAACGGGTGATGTTGGCTTATGAGGCGGCAAAAGCCGAAGCCTAAACTGGTGGTCCTACTGGCGGGATGCCGCCGATGGTTTTTTCCCCTTATTTTGATGTGCGACATGATCCATATATATGGAGACAGTAATGAAGCCCTGCCCGAACGGGGCCATAAATTTGAAGGCAGTAGGAAATGAAAATGATGAAGACTCCGTTAATTTTGGCAATGTGCAGCGCAATTGCGCTGGCTGCATGTACCGACCCGGCATCGCTGGGCGGCAATGGAACTGTTTCAAATCAGAAAACCAAACAGGGTGCGATTGCGGGTGCTGCCACTGGCGCTTTGCTGGGCGCATTGGTCGGCAACAGAGATGATGCTCTTAAAGGTGCCGTTATTGGCGGCGCAGTCGGAGCTGGCATTGGCTATAGCCTCGATAAACAAGAAGCTGATTTGCGTCGTGATTTGGGCAATGACAATGTCACTGTTCAAAATACGGGCGATCGCTTGATTGTGACGCTTCCGCAAGACATCTTGTTTGCGACTGACAGCTTTTCAGTGCGTTCAGATTTGCGCCGTGACTTGAATGCTGTGGCTGGAAATTTGCAGGCCTATCCGAATTCCACGATCCAGATCGTTGGTCATACGGACAGCGATGGCGATGCAGCTTATAACCAACAGCTTAGCGAACGCCGCGCAAATTCGATTGCGGATATTCTGTTGGATGCGGGCATTCCGTTCTCGCGTATTCAAACCTTTGGTCGCGGCGAAAGCCAACCCGTTGCAAGTAATCTTGACCCGGCAGGCAAAGCTAAAAACCGCCGTGTTGAGATCGTGATTTTGCCAAACGCTTAAATCACTGTTTGAAAATGCACATTAGATGTGAGGGCCCTGAAGATTTCTTTGGGGCCTTTTACATTGTTTGTGTCGGTAGCCATGTTAGCTTTAGTCCCAACTGGAGGAATTCAAATGGCACGACTTAAGTTACTCGGTATCTCAGGCTCACTTCGTGAAAATGCGACAAATTCAATGTTGTTGCGCGAGGGTGCGAGACTATTCGGCGAATGCGACTATACGCAGGCAAAAATTAATTTTCCACTTTACGACGGGGACGATGAGACAGCGAATGGTGTTCCCGAAGCCGTCCAAACTTTGGCGCGTCAAATAGCCGACGCTGATGCGGTCATTATTTCAACACCTGAATATAACAAAGGACCATCAGGGGCTTTGAAAAACGCACTGGACTGGGTCAGCCGTGGTGATCATCATCCATGGGCCAACAAGCCTGTTGCGGTGATGTCGGCGGCGGCGGGCCGCGCGGGTGGGGAGCGTGCGCAGATGGTTCTGCGCGGTTTTATGGTTCCATTTCGTCCTCGGATTTTGCAAGGACCCGAAATTCATCTGGCGGGCAGCGGCAATGCGTTTGACGACAATGGTCAGCTGACTGGTGAGATGTATATCAAGGACTTAACGGCATTAATGGAAAGCCTGCGGACTGAAATCGCACGTTAATCGTTGGCGACACTGATTTCGATCAAGTTACGATCAGGATCTCGGATGTAAATCGACATTATGGGCCGTGTTGCACCTGTACGTGCGACCGGCCCTTCTTCGATTGTGATTCCGTGGGTGGATAGATGTTTCATCCAGTCGATCATTGGTGTTGCCGTTAGAAAACACATATCTCCGCTCCCCGCTGTGGGGTTGGCAGATTTTGGGTCAAATTCGGCCCCTGTCTGATGAAGGTTAACTTTCTGTGTGCCAAACTTTAAGGCCCAGCGTTTTGTGCCGTCTGCAACAGTGAAACTCTCTGCCTGCATCCCAAGGATGTCTTGATAAAACGCAGATGTTACTTCGATACTGGCAACCGTCAAAACCAGATGGTCTAATGTGGTAAGAGTAGGGGATTGTGCCATTGCCCGATTTTCCTTATCAAATTTGATATGATTTTTGATCTAAGCCAAACGACAAGTCAAAGCGATGTTTTGGATGTCGCCCGTTCTCAAGCTATGCAAATCGCGCTGGGTCATGACCCATCACTTCAAGATGGCGACCCACTGCCGCCATTTTTCCACCAATTGTACTTCTGGAATCCTCAACCTCCCAATGCTTTGGGCCGTGATGGTCATCCAAAAGTGGGTGGATTGGTGCCTGACATGGGATTGCCCCGACGCATGTGGGCAGGTGGCCGTTTGATGTTTGATCATCCGCTTGTGGTGTCCAGTTCCGCAACACGTGTTTCGCGATGTGAAAGTGTAACGCGCAAACAGGGGCGCACAGGGTCACTGGCTTTCGTAACATTGCACCATGAGATTTGGCAAAACGACACGCTTTGTCTGACAGAGTGGCAAGACTTGGTTTACCGCGAAGACCCTGATTTGGATGCACCGCAACCAGCGCCTGCAATGGCTGACATGGACGAGGAAGAGCGCACCGAAGTGACATTTGATGCCACAGTGTTGTTTCGCTATTCCGCGTTGACGTTCAACGGTCACCGCATCCACTACGATCAACCCTATGCGCAGGACGTTGAAGGTTATAGTGGGTTGGTAGTTCACGGCCCCCTTTTGGCGCAGTATTTGATGCTGATGGCGACACGTTCGCTGGGTGATCTTACTGAATTTAGTTTCCGTGCTACTTCACCGTTGATGCATTTTGAGGCGGCAACGTTTTGTCGTAAAGGCCGCAAACTGTGGGTCCGTGGGCCAGACGGACGCCTTTGCATGACGGCAACGGCTTAGGGCTGAAGCGACGCTTGAATGTCGAAAATATTGGGAATGTTGTTTCGGCCTTCCAGAACCAGATCAGTCATAACTTCGGCAATCTTGGGGGCCAATCCGAACGCAATCTTGAATCCGCCATTGGCGACGAAATGCTCAGGTCGATCGGGGAGTGCGCCAAGCATTGGCGCGCGCGTGCGTGATCTAGGACGCAGACCCGCCCAGCGTTCGATCACAGGTGCATTTGCCAGCACTGGCAGGGCGACACGAATACGATCAATGATGTCCTCCAGCTGTTCGTCGGTAGATTTTGGGTCGTCAAAATACCGCTCTGACGTTGAACCAACACCAACAGTCCCGTCCTCGTGCGGGATCACATGCAAATAGTCAGCGTATAGCTGCGGAGCATTTGGCATGTTGAATTTCAACAATGCAGCTTGACCCTTTTCGCCCGCGCCAACCTCGTGATCATATATGGCGCTTAGATCAACCAACCCCTGCGCGCCTGTCGCCCAAACAGTTTTACCAATGTCAGGTGCCTCGGTCTGGACCTCGACCCCTTTTGTGCGAAGCGCTTCGACCAACGCCGCACATGCCATTCGTGGATGCATATGAGCGCTTAGATTGTCGTGGATCAACATGCCGGTGGGACTGTGTGGTGCCCAAGGATTTGACAGATCGACGGGGATAACCGACCACTCGGCCTGGCCTTGCCAAAGCTGACGGGCGCTTTCGCTACGGGCATGGGAAAGGGCCAGCACATTGTCAGTTGCGATGGGCTGCAATCGACCGGTGCGCATGTATCCCGTACTAAGGCCGCCATGTTCCTTCACTGTGTCCCAAAACCCTTGCGCCATCAAAAGACTGTCCAACTGAAATTGCTTCTTGGGTTCCCATCGTTCTGGCACATGGGGCGATAGGGCACCAACGACGCTGCCGCTGCTGCCAGACGCAGGGCCATTGGGATCAACAATGCAAACCTTTGCGCCACGCAGCGTGCAGGCCCACGCTATCGAAAGCCCCAAAATCCCAGCGCCGCGAATGGTGATGTCAGCCGTTGTCAAAGTGATTGCCTTTCGCCACAGTCGCCCAAAATCGAAGGCCCTGTTTGGGCATCCATACAGGGCAAGGCAATGCAGGACCAGCAAGCAGATATAGAATGGCAAAACAACGGTGTGCCTGTATCCAAACGTTTCGACGATCCGTATTTCAGCGTGGATAACGGGTTAGAGGAAACACAACATGTGTTCTTGGGCGGAAATGACCTTCCCGCGCGGTTTTGCGATGGGTTCCATGTGGCGGAATTGGGATTTGGCACGGGCCTTGGGTTTTTAACGACAGTTCAGGCGTGGATAAGGTCGGGCGCGCAAGGCTGTCTGAACTTCACCAGCTTTGAAGCATACCCAATGACAGCCTCCGAAATGGCGCGTGCCTTGTCGGCCTTTCCCGAGTTTGCGGAATTGGCGGAACCATTGATCCAACTTTGGGCCGAAAAAAAACAACCTATCCAATATGCGCCAAACATCACGCTTAAGGTCATATTAGGGGATGCACGGCAAACCTTACCCGGTTGGAAGGGCAAAGCAGATGCGTGGTTTTTGGATGGGTTTTCACCAGCCAAAAACCCCGAGCTTTGGACACCTGAATTAATGCAGGCAGTTGCCGAACACACGGCCGCAACAGGTACCGCGGCAACTTACACTGCAGCTGGGTTTGTACGACGTGGGTTGCGTGATGCTGGGTTCCATGTTGAACGGATCGCTGGCTATGGACGCAAGCGGCATATGACAATTGCGAAACTCGGAGCACCAACAAAATGAACAACACACGTGCAGGCATCTCGCTCATGATAGCCGCAACATTCATTTTTGCGCTGCAAGACGGCATCTCGCGCCATTTAGCCAGTGAATACAACGTCTTGATGGTTGTGATGATCCGTTACTGGTTCTTTGCCGCATTTGTCATTGCCGTCGCCTCACGCGCCACAGGCGGGTTACGGGTGGCTGCAAAAACACGCCAACCAGTTTTACAGATCACACGTGGCGTCTTATTGGCGGGGGAGGTCTGCGTGGCGATCACAGCCTTAACTTACCTTGGATTGGTCGATGCCCTTGCCATCTTTATTTGCTATCCTTTGCTTGTCGCAGCACTATCTGGGCCGATCCTTGGCGAACAGGTGGGCTGGCGCAGATGGGCGGCAATTGGCGTTGGGTTTGCTGGTGTTTTGATTATCCTGAAACCGGGTTTCGGGGTCTTTGAACCCGCAGGAATATTGGCGCTGATCTCGGCTGTCATGTTTGCGATTTATGCGTTGTTGACCCGCTACGCAGCCCGTCAAGACAGCACTGCAACCAGCTTTTTCTGGACGGGGACAGTTGGGGCTGTGTTTATGAGCGTTGTGGGGATTTGGTCTTGGCAGCACATGATTTCATCAGATTGGATCTGGATGGCAATTCTGTGTGTTAGTGGTGCATTTGGCCATTGGTTGTTGATCCGTTGTTACGAGATGGCAGAAGCCAGCGCAGTACAGCCCTTTGCATATTTCCATCTTGTCTTTGGCGCCTGTGTTGGCGTCACGGTTTTTGGCGAAGTGATCGAACTGCACGTTGGCATCGGTGCAGGAATCGTTGTGGCTGCGGGCCTATTCACCTTTTGGCGCGAACGCCAACAAAGTTGAACCTTTGAGTTCCTCGGTAAACCCAATTGGCAGTGGCGTTTTGCCCAAACGCGCACGATAAACTGGAAGGCTTTCGGTGACACGCATCACGTAGTTGCGCGTTTCGCGGAACGGGATTTGTTCGATCCAATCCACAACGTCCATTTGTCCACGTGGATCGCCATACATTTCGGCCCAACGTATCGGGCGACTTGGCCCCGCATTATACGCGGCCGACATCATTACAACGTTCCCATCAAAACGGCCTGCGAGGGTGGATAAAAATGCAGCACCCAGATTGGCGTTATACTCTGGATCAGATATCAAACGGAAGGTTGTATGTTCGTCGCTGCGGCCCAGTCCGGCGGCAACCTCTTTCGCAGTTTCAGGCATGATTTGCATCAACCCGCGCGCGCCCACGCCGCTTTGGACCTTCGGGTCAAATTCGCTTTCACGCCGCGCAATAGCCAGAACCATTTCGGGGGCCATCGGTAAATTGCGATATGCGATAGGGTGTAGCGCGTAATAGGGTTCGGGTAGGACGATGGCGCGTTGTGCCAAGCGTTTTCCAATCATGACAGCCAAATGCGGTTGATTTACATCAATCGCGGCGCGGCCCAATTGGCCAGCTTGGTACAGTTCCAAACTTTCAGCGTAATGCGTCCAAAACCGTTCGGCCACGTCCAACTCGCCAGAGGCTTGCAGCAGCAATCCAGCCTCGAATAGGGGGGACTTTGCCATGTCAGAGCCACGCCAATCGGGCAAGGGATCATCGGCGACTAGGTCAAAATCAAATGCCAATCCTGCACGTTCAGCCGCAAGCAATCCGTAAAATGACGTCTGATGTTGCGCGGCGTTTATATATGCCTGATCGGCTTGGGCGGGATCGTCCAATGCATCGTATGCGCGACCAATCCAATACCCCGCACGCCCCTTTGAAATAGGGGAAAGAATGGCCTTATCAAAGCGCAAGAAGTGCCCGAGGGCTGTGGCGGGATCGTTCAATTTACGCAAGGCGATATAGCCCGACAACCATTCCAGATCTGCATACGCAGACCCTGTGGTTAAAAAGTGGCGGGAGGCCAGTTGATAGGCCAGTTTTGGATCACCATCGCGCATTTCATCACGGGCAAGGGAGCGGCGGCGGTTTGACCATGCTTGGGGCCGCCCCAATGCATCGACACTTGTCGATTGATCGCGCAGCAGTTGTTTTGCCGAAGCGCTGTTTCCTTTGCGAGCTCTCCACGTGAAGCGATCATATTGAAGCCCCGCATCGCCGCGCAAATTTTCAGGCACTGCATTTATAAGGCCATTCACATTCTCGTTTAAATTTTGAAGGGAAATCCGCGCAAGCCCTAGAGTTTTTGGGCCATCGGGAACAAGGTCAAGCATACGGCGGGCATCTATGATGGCACCCTGCCAAAGCATATTGGAAAGGCGGGCGGTATGATGCTGTTCTAACAAGTCGCTGTGCGCGGCAAGGAACAGCGCGTGGCTGCGATCACTTAACCACATCGTGCGCCATGCAAGGACGATGCCTGCCTCAGCCTCCCCATGTTCACCTCTTGCCGCTTTTGCTTGTGCATAGGCTAGGACGCCGCGTGGGGTTTGGGGGGGTGTGACTGCGAAAAACGACAGCACAGCGGGCTGGCCAGCATCAATAACGGCGTCTTCTGATTTGCTGCGCAGGTGCGCCTCTCCTGGCCAATCGGGGCGACGGTCTAAGAATGCAGTGACTTCAGCGTAATCGCCCCGACCAGCCCGAAGGCGGTGCCATTCAATAACATCAGCGGCAACAGCGCCGTCACGTTGGGCAATCGCAGCGGCATTTTGCCAGTTTCCAGCGCGCATTGCATCCATTGCCCAGCCCAAAGGACGTGGGCGTTCAGCCACAGCTGGGGCTGCTAGCACGAATATCAGGGTTAGAATGGCGACAAAGCGCGACTTCACTTGCATTTCCTATCATTCAACAGCTAGAGCCTTTTAACATATCGCTTAAGTTTTGATCTTCAACTCACGATCAGGGCATTGGTGGTTCACCAGGCCATTTGCCGGCCAATACTTGAAAAAATCAGGAGCGTGAAAATGTTTAAAGGTTCTATGCCTGCCCTTATCACGCCGTTTCAGAACGGCGAGCTGGATCTGGATACACTGGAAAAACTGGTCGAGTGGCACATCGGTGAAGGGAGCCACGGGTTTGTTCCTGTTGGCACCACCGGCGAAAGCCCAACCTTGACCCACGAAGAACATGAGATTGTGATCGATACGGTGGTCAAAGCCGCGGCGGGGCGGGTGCCGGTTATTGCCGGTGCTGGATCCAACAACACGGTTGAAGCGATGCGATTTGTGCAGTTCGCACAGAAGGCAGGCGCTGACGGCGCGTTGGTTGTGACACCCTATTATAACAAGCCAACGCAACGCGGTTTGATCGCACATTTCACAGCGTTGCACGACTGCGCTGATATCCCGATTATCATCTATAATATCCCTGGTCGGTCGGTTGTTGATATGACACCAGAGACGATGGCGGAATTGGCGAAACTTCCACGTATAGTGGGTGTTAAGGACGCAACGGGTGATCTGGCGCGGGTCTGTGAACAGCGGCTTGCCTGTGGTCCGGACTTTGTTCAACTGTCAGGTGAAGATGCCACGGCACACGGCTTTAACGCACAAGGCGGGGTGGGCTGTATTTCGGTCACAGCAAACGTTGCACCGGGCCTTTTGGCACAGATGCAAAACGCGTGTACGGCTGGTGATTACGGTACAGCGCTTGCGATCCAAGACAAGCTGATGCCACTGCACAATGCCATCTTTACAGAGCCGGGTTTGGTTGGTGCTAAATACGCGATGTCACGTTTGGGGCTTTGCAGCGACGAGGTGCGTTTGCCACTAACATCACTGACGGACGAAACAAAAGCGCTGCTTGATGCAGGGCTGGTTCACGCTGGTTTGATGTAAATCACGACGAAATTTAGGGTGGAAAAGGCGGGGTGAAAACCTCGCCTTTTTTGTGTTTTGGCAACGTCGGTATCGCGTCGGTATTCTATCGGTGAAGCACACTGCAGGCGAAAACTTGAATGAGCAGCGCAGGCAGCAATCTACTCGTCTAATGTGTCGTGCAAAGTCGAATTTGTTGGGTGGAAATTCGCGATGACCCAAAAAATGATATGCAGGCTATCGGACTTGATGTTGGCTTGGACGTTTTAAGCTGGCTGACGGGATCCGAAAATTTACATCACGGGTATTGGGGGGGCTTGGGCGTTATCGCTGGTAATGTCGGCGCTGCCCAAAGTGCTTGTACCGATAAGTTGTTTGCATTGCTTGCAGATGGTCCATTGCGCATCCTTGATATTGGTGGTCAGGCGAAACCGCACGCAAGCTGGTGGCGCTTGGGCATGACGTGACAATTGTGGTACCTTCCGCGATTTTGGCTGAGCCGTGTAGGGTCAATGCACCGGAGGCTGATGTGCATGAGTGTATGTTTGAAGACTATAAAGGTAGTGGTGATTTCGATCTGTGCCAGTTTTCGGAAAGCTATCAATATATTTCTTTGGACCAGGGTGTGCCGCGCTGTCTGTCCCTGCTTAAACTGGGCGGGGAGATTATTATTGCGGATTGCTTCCGTTCAAAAAATTATCGGCCTGAAGTCATGAAATCCACTGTTGGTGGTGGGCATCCAATCGCCAATTTCCGCGCGGTATTGGAAAGCTGGCCAGTGGCTGTGATTAGTGGAACGGACATAACGGAACAATCAGCGCCGTCTGTCGAAATTGAACAAGGGATGTCCAACATCTTAGGGTTTGCTTTGCCACGTGTTGATGCCGAATTGAAATTGAAACATCCGCGTGTGCGTTGGGTTTTGAATCGCATGGTTCGGTTGTGTCTGAATGAACGCAAGCGAAGCCGCTTGGATCAACGGTTGGATCACCAAACCCGCAACCGGATTGCGTCTTACATCATAGGCCAAGAGTGTCTGCCAACAATACGGCGCGCATGGTGTAGGTTCCCGCAATAGTTTGGGTTACCCTGAGATTAACGCGCAAAAAGACCTGTGTCCCTGACAACCCCGATGAAAGAGCGACTGACCGGGATTTTGGCTTTTGAACTAAGGGTCAGAATGGCCCGCCCACCGTAAGGGCGCGCCGTTGAAACATGATCCAGCGCAACCCAATGTGATCGATGAGCTTTTAGGCCCCGCGTTGGTTGGGCTTCGCGGATGGCGTCAGCAAGCCGGATCAACACCAACTCTTCGCCCTGCGTCGTTTGGACCAAAGTATAATGATCTTGTGACGACAGCGCGATAAGGCCCCCGCGTTTTCGAGCGGCAGACGGTCCAAAAGTGTGGGCCCTTTTTGGTGAACAGTGACAGCCACATTGTCTACTCGATCGCTAATGATCTGAAAGAAAATATTAACGATCAGAGTGATAGTAAAGACTTCCGGGACAAGGCCAAGCCACTTGCTTAGGGCCGGTAAATCATCAAACGTGAAATAACTTATTACCGTAATAAAAGGCGTAATGATTGATCCCGTGACAAGCGTTACCACGATGAACCTGACGGCTTTACGCCACGCAGCAGGAAGCTTAGCTGCTAGCCCGATGTTGGTCAAAAAACCAATCGAATAAGTGCCTGCGGCAATGACCAGCCAGTAGAAGAACGCGTCAACGAATGAAATTAGATCACCAGTTCCAAATGGGCCAAGAATTGCCAACAGGGTCGCGACAGATCCTAACACGATGTAGGGGACAGGGCCTAAAAATTGGGAACGCCATCGGCGAAGCGCGGATGGCGAAGTTATGTCAGTCACGAAATGCATCCAGCCTTTTACGAAACTACTGTTGAAGCAAATAGGCTTCCGCCTAAAGGGTTAGCTATTCACAGTTAATATGCCAAGCCGCGGAGATAAGCTATGACATTTGAACCAATTCTCAATGCCCCAATCTATATTTTGATACATGCAAGCGCTGCTATGATTGCGTTGCTGATTGGGCCTTTTGTTATTTTGCGAAATCGCAGAGATCGGTTGCATAAGATTGGTGGATATATCTGGGTGGTGGTGATGGCTTGCGCCGCGATCTCGTCCTTTTGGATTTTGGAGTTTCGGTTGATTGGTCCCTTTAGCCCAATTCACGGCCTTTCAATTTATGTACTGTGGTCGCTGTATCGCGGTGTCTCATATGCCATCGCCCGCAACATCGAAGCGCATCGCCAGACGTTTCGGGCGCTTTATTTGCAGGGGTTGGTTTTGGCGGGATTGTTCACGCTATTGCCAGGCCGCATTTTGAACCGGATGCTATTTGGCGAGATGCCAATGATCGGCACAGCGGTTATGGGGATTGGTTTGGTGTTTATCGGTACAGTGTTTGTGCGACGCCTGATGCAGCGCCGCACAAGTTTGACTTAGCGTTTGCCGTAATACAGACCAACGACGTGTTCGGCTTCTGCGAAGAACAACCAACGGGACGCAAGAACGCCAGCGATGTGACTGATAACAGCAACCAACGCGATCCAGTGACCGATGGGCAGAAGCAGCAGGATCACGGGGATGACGACGGCCAACAGCACTGAAATGATCCGTAATTTTTGGCTGTGCTTTCGCCCAATTACATGAATAAATTCGCGCATCAGGTAGTTGGTGCCGGTGTGCGGTGGCTCAAATGCGCGCACTTTTCCAATGTCGCCTAGACCCGTGGCGGTTGCCATCGTGGTGCCGGAATTGGCGAAGGCTTGATCGCCCTGCACCCATGTCACAACTTGGATCACACCCGCGATGGCCAACAGGACAACGGCCATTGTGACGTTGCCTTTCAGTAATGCGCCACCCGCAAGTGACAGTGACAGGAACATTGCTGGAGTTAGTTTGGTGTTCCAACGGGGAATGGTTTTCATCTGCGCGTAGATCATCGATGTTGTGAACACAGTTGCCAATGCCCCGATTGCACCAAGCCAACCTAGGGGCTGCCAAGCGCTACCAAAGAACACCAGTCCCAAGCCGTAAAGTGCCATGACAACAAGAGTTGCAACGGCTGCGATGCCTTCGCGACTAAGCCAGCTGGAACGCCACTGGCTAAACGCTTTGATTGCGCGTTCTGGACGGCCAAGGTGGAAGGTGGAGGCCAGCAAGCCGCCCACACCCATCACGTAAGCGATAAGCCAGAAGACAAATGCAACCCAACCCGTAGGGGGTGTTGGATCAATGCCTAGCCAGAACATAAGGCCGAAGCCTAATCCTGAGAATGTGGTGAAGACTATGACTGAGGGTGCCGGATGCATCAGAGTTTCTCCAGTGTTTTATCAAGCCAGCCAAGAAAGCCTTTGGCCTCTTGTGCGACGGGTTCGAGGAAGGGGGCAAGAATGTCGAATTCTGGCAGCGCGTCCTTGGGCCGTGGTGGCAGGTATTTGTTGACGGGCTTGGTGCCTTGTTCTGGCATCAGGTCCATGCCGCCGCGCTCTGCGACCAGCTTGGAAACGTCAGAGTTTTCGTCGCCAAGATCGCCAAAGTGACGTGCACCCGACGGGCAGGTGCGCACGCAGGTTGGGACGCGGTCAACTTCTTCAAGGTTCTCGTTGTAAATTCGGTCAACGCAAAGGGTGCATTTTTTCATAACACCTTCGGCTGCGTCCAGCTCACGTGCGCCGTAGGGGCAGGCCCATGCGCAAAGTCCGCAACCAATGCAGTCTTGTTCGTTGACCAGAACAATGCCGTCTTCTTCCCGTTTGTAGCTGGCCCCTGTGGGGCAAACGGTGACGCAGGGCGCATCCTCGCAGTGCAGGCAAGATTTGGGAAAGTGGATCAGTTGTGCGGCTGCGTCATCGCCTGTTGGCTGGACCTCGAAGCTATGAACACGGTTCAGGAAGGTGCCTGAGTTATCCGCGCCGTATGCGTTTTGATCCGACAGTGGAGCGCCGTAGTTTTCAGTGTTCCAACCTTTGCACGAGATCACGCAGGCGTGGCAGCCGACGCAGGTATCAAGGTCAATGACGAGTCCCAATTTCTTTTGGGTGAGTTGTGGTAGCGTGGTCATTTATTGGCGCTCCGCTTTGTGTTGGTGTTGCGCTGGGGCGCTGCCCCAGACCCCGGAATATTTATGGCCAAAAGAAATATGGGTCATTTCCCAACCTTCCATGCCAAGTCTTTAGGGGCTTTGGGGACAGGGGATTTGATGGCGGGCAGAACCGGTTGGGATTCCGCAGGTGGGTCTGCTTTTTCGATTTTAACCTTAAGGTCGAACCATGCCGCTTGGCCTGTGATTGGATCAGAGTTGGCCCAGCGAAGCCCGTCGCCTTTTGGCGGCAGCAATTCGTGGATCAAGTGATTCAGTAGGAAGCCTTTGGTGACTTCTGGTGCGTCTTCTTCTAAAGCCCAAGCACCTTTGCGTTTGCCGATGGCGTTCCAGGTCCAGATTGTGTTTTCGTTAAGCGCTGCCATTTCAAGGATTGGCACGGTGATTGCGCCGTGTGGTGAGGTGACTGTGACCCAGTCCTCGTCTTTAAGGCCGTGGATTTGCATCAGCTTGGTTGGGATGTAGAGCGGGTTGTGACCATGCAGTTGACGCAGCCACGCGTTTTGGCTGCCCCACGAGTGGTACATCGCCATTGGGCGTTGGGTCAGCGCCGTGATGGGATATTCGTCGCCCTTGTTTTCTTCCTCGTTCGAGTACCAGATGGGCAGCGGATCCATTTTCTCTTTGATCCGTTCGCGCAGGTGATCTGGCGGTTGGCGATCCCCGTGGCCTTCGGCGGCGAGTTGGAATTTGCGCATTGGTTCGACGTAAAGGTTGAATAGATAGGGTTGTGGCGTGTCGTAAAGCCCCATGCCAACTGCCCAATCTTGGTAGGCTTTGTTCCATGGTTTATAGTAGTTTGCGCCTTTTTCGATGTGTTCGACAAAGAAGCCACCGTTTTCGATGTATTTATCAAGCTGGTCAGGGTTGGCGTCGCCGCGCCCAACTTGATCGCCATCTTTACCACGGAAACCAGCGAGCGGGCCAATGCCCGGTTTGCGGATGTGATTGACGATGTAATCGCCATAATCGGCGTATTTTTGGCTGCCGTCTTCGTTCACAAAGGCGGGTAGGTTCAGCTTTGCCCCAAGTTCGCAAAGCACGGATTGAAATCCGCGCACGTCGCGATCGGGTTCGATTACAGGCCAGCGGATGGCGTCGGCGGCGGCGTCGGCTTCGCAGATAGGGCGGTCCAATAGCGAGATACAGTCGTGGCGTTCTAAGTACGTCGCATCGGGGAAGATAAGATCGGCGTAGGCCACCATTTCCGAGGAATAGGCGTCGGAGTAGATGATATGTGGGATCACATATTCGCCCGTTTCCTCGTTTTTATCGGTCAGCATTTCGATGACACCGCGCGTGTTCATGGATGAATTCCACGACATGTTTGCCATGTACATAAACAAGGTGTCGATCTTGTAGGGATCGCCTGCGTGTGCGTTCGAGATCACCATGTGCATCAGCCCGTGGCTGGACATTGGGTTTTCCCATGTGAAGGCTTTGTCGATGCGTGCTGCTGTGCCGTCAGCTTTCAACGCCAGATCGTCGGGGCCGTGCACAAAACCAAGGTGTGGACCATCAAGCGGTTTGCCTGGTGTGACGCCGACATGTGGTTTTGGATGTGCCGTAGCTGGTTTTGGATAGGGTGGCTTGAAACGAAAGCCGCCGGGGACTTCGACAGTGCCAAGCAGAATTTGCAGCACGTGCAGCGCGCGACAGGTTTGAAAGCCGTTGGCGTGTGCCGAGATTCCGCGCATGGCGTGGAAGGACACGGGGCGTCCGGTCATTGTTTTGTGATGCTCGCCGCGGAAGTCGGTCCATTCTTGGTCCAGCTCGAACGATTCCTCGAATGCGACACGGGCCAGTTCGGCAGCGATTGCGCGGATGCGTTTGGCTGGGATACCGCAACGATCTGCTACAGCTTCGGGGGCGTATTCATCTTCGAGATATCGTTCGGCCATCATGTGGAATACAGGACGATGGGTCACACCTGCAATGCGGTGTGTGGCAGAAAGATCAGGTTTCACACCCGGCTTATCGAACGGAGTTAGCTTGCCAGTGACACGGTCGATAACCAGTTCTTTACCGTCTTCATCCCGCATCAGTAGACCGAATTCGGGGGACTTTTCGTCCGAATTTACCAAGACCGGCGCGTTGGTATATTGCGCCAAATAGTTCAAGTCGATTTTACCAGCCTTCATCAGGCAGTGCACCATCGCAAGAATGAACAAGCCGTCGGTGCCCGGTGTAATGCCAACCCAATCGTCTGCCACAGCGTTATAGCCGGTGCGGATCGGGTTCACGCCGATGACGCGGGCACCACGGGCTTTGATTTTTCCAATGCCCATTTTGATAGGGTTAGAATCGTGATCTTCGGCGACGCCGAACAACATGAACAGCTTGGTGTAATCCCAATCCGGTTGACCAAATTCCCAGAACGCGCCGCCCATCGTGTAGATGCCGGCCGCCGCCATATTGACGGAACAGAACCCGCCGTGGGCTGCGTAGTTGGGCGTTCCAAAATTTTGCGCCCAGAAAGAGGTGAAGGATTGGGATTGATCGCGGCCTGTGAAGAACGCCAGTTTTTCAGGGTTTTCGTTACGGATCGGTTCAAGCCAGTCAGTGGCCAATTGCAGCGCCTCGTCCCAGCTGATGGTTTCGAATTCGCCCGAACCGCGTGGACCGACGCGTTTCATTGGGGCCTGAAGCCGTGATGGTGCGTTTACTTGCATGATCCCAGCAGAGCCTTTGGCGCACAGCACCCCTTTGTTCACAGGGTGGTCGCGGTTGCCCTCGATATAAGCAACTTTGCCTTCTTTCATGTGCACGTTGATCCCACAGCGGCAGGCGCACATGTAACAGGTCGTTTTGCGGATCTCGTCCGAGACCTTTGGCGATAGGTCAATTTTCGGCTGGTTCATCTGTGGATCCTTTCGATCAAATTACACTGCGCAACAGCGATGCGGCGCCAAGGCCGATCAGAAGCGTCAGGCATACGGGTCGATAATAGGGTTGAAGGCGTGGTGTGAAAAAGCGCTGTCCTATCAAAACACCAACCACGCAGGGCATTACAAATGCAAGGCCGCGCAGGGTTGAGGTGGTGTTCATCGTGCCGAACCACAGGTGGGTCAGGATAGATGTGGCGGATCCCATAAAAAGGAATGCGACAAGGGTGGCGCGCATCTTGGCTGGCTCGTCATTGCGTGCAAGGATGTACAGCGCGACGACCATACCGCCTACACCTGCAAGCCCAGTGGCGATGCCTGCAACGACGCCTGTAGCAACTGTTCCCGGTTGGCTGGCAAGGTGGGGTATTTTGATTTTTGCAAGTTGAAGAAGTGCGAGGGTGATAAGTATGCAAAGTGCGATCCGCTGGGACAACACGGCGTCAACGCTGGTGGTGACGCTAAGCCCGATAATCAGCCCAAGGGCTGAACCGCAGACCAAAGTTATCGCGGCCTTCATGTCGGCCCCACCCCACCCGTGGCGTAGCATCACCAGTGAGGCGGCCATTTCGAGCCACCACATAACAGGGATCAGCTCAACAGGTGGTATGATTAAGACGGCAAGGGCAAGACCGAAGGCCGACAATGCAAATCCGGTAAAGCCACGCACCAAACCTGCAGCAAAACAGATCGCAGCAAATGCGATTGCCTCGGAAGGTGTGAGCGAGAGGCTGGACCAAAGATCACCCATGTGCGGCCTGAAGGGCTGTGACGGCAATCATATGCAGGACATCGTCCGCCACGCAGCCACGCGATAGATCGTTGGCAGGTTTGGCAAGGCCCTGAAGGACGGGGCCGATTGCAGTTGCGCCGCCAATGCGTTGGGTGATTTTGTAGCCGATGTTGCCTGCGTCTAAGTTGGGGAAGATCATGACGTTGGCATGGCCTGCGACGGATGAATCGGGTGCCTTGCTGGCCCCGATTGAGGGAACGAAGGCAGCGTCAAATTGCAGTTCGCCGTCAACTTCAAGATTGGGGGATTGTTCCTTGACCAGTGCGGCGGCTTGGCTGACTTTATCCACTTTCGGGTGACTTGCGCTGCCTTTTGTGGAAAAGGACAGCATTGCAACCTTTGGCACCTCGTCCAACAACGCAAGGCACGAAGCCGCAGATTGTTGGGCGATGGCAGCAAGTTCTGTCGCAGATGGATCAATGACCAAACCGCAGTCGGAATAGATCATGCCTCCGCGCCCCGATGGGTGACCTTCGGGCAGGACCATAAGGAAAAAGGACGACACCAATGGCGCAGTTTTTGCTTTGCCGATAACCTGAAGCGCTGCGCGTACTGTGTCTGATGTTGTTGCAACTGCCCCCCCGACTGTGCCGTCTGCGTGACCGTTACGGACCAGCATTGCGGCGAATACCAGCGGATCTAGGGCCTGCCTTTCAGCAACCTCCATCGACAGACCTTTGTGCTGGCGTAGGTCATAATAGGATTGCGCAATTTCAGCTGTCAGCGCGGATGTGGCGGGGTCTTCTATTTTGATGGCATCGCTTGGTGCGCTTCCAATATCAGACAATTGTTTGGTGATCTCATCAGTTGGGCCAATAAGAATGATCGTCGCAATTCCTGCTGCAACAGCAGAAACGGCGGCAGCCACGATCCTAGGATCGTGGCCTTCGCTTAGTACGATACGGACAGGAGAGGCCGCCGCGCGTGTTTGTAAACTGTCCAAAACACTCATGACGGGCTCCTAGACATTTTGATAGAAACAGCGCTCAATTAGACCACTTGCTGTTTCATGTCGTCTTTGTTGATACCTGCAACTTCAACAGGGTTCTTCATTGCATCACGACGGAACGGATCACCCAGTTCTTGGTTGATCATCGCTTCAATCAATGTGGTGATCCCGTTTTCCATTTGATCTTTGATCGCTTGGGCAAGGGCTGCTGTCAGCTCGTCTTGTGTGCGGGCAACAACGCCTTTGAGGCCGCAAGCATTTGCGATACCTGCATAGGAAACGCCTTCGTCCAATTCGGTACCAACGAAGTTGTCGTCGAACCACAAGGTTGAGTTACGCTTTTCCGCGCCCCATTGGTAGTTGCGGAAAACAATCTGTGTGATTGCAGGCCATTCGCTGCGGCCAATCGCAGTCAGTTCGTTCACGGAAATACCAAATGCACCGTCACCAGCAAAACCAACAACTGGCACGTCAGGACGGCCAATTTTTGCACCAACGATGGATGGAAGGCCGTAACCACATGGGCCAAACAGGCCCGGTGCAAGATACTTGCGGCTTTCATTGAACGATGGATAGGCGTTACCGATTGCGCAGTTGTTGCCGATGTCGGACGAGATGATCGCCTCGACCGGCAGTGCTGCTTGGATTGCGCGCCATGCCATGCGTGGGGCCATCCAATCGGGCTTGGCTGCACGTGCACGTACGTTCCAGTCTGTGCCTGGATCGTCTTGCTCATCCGTCATTGATGTCAGCTCTTGTGCCCATGCAGATTTGGTTTGTGCGATCAAATTTTTGCGATCTGCGCGGCCCGCGTCACCAGCTGAATCGGCCAGTTTGGCTGAGATGGCAGTTGCAACTTTGGCACTATCGCCAACGATACCAACTGTAACTTTTTTGGTTAGGCCAATGCGGTCAGGGTTGATGTCGACTTGGATAATTTTGGCGTCTGTTGGCCAGTAATCCATGCCGTAGCCTGGCAATGTGGAGAATGGATTTAAACGTGTACCAAGGGCCAGAACAACGTCTGCTTTGGCGATCAATTCCATACCAGCTTTTGAGCCGTTGTAGCCAAGCGGACCTGCATAAAGCGGGTGGTTGCCCGGGAACGCGTCATTGTGCTGGTAGCCAACACATACCGGTGCATCTAAGGCTTCGGCTAGTATGCGTGAGGCTTCGATGCCACCTTTTGACAGGATTGTGCCCGCGCCATTCAAGATCACTGGGAACTTGGCGGAAGACAGCAAGTCAGCTGCGTTTTGCACAGCAATGTCGCCGCCTTGTGGCAATTCAAAGTCAACGATGACTGGAAGTTCGATATCAATCACTTGGGTCCAGAAATCACGTGGGATGTTGATCTGTGCAGGGCCCGATGCGCGCTTGGCTTGCATGATAACACGGTTCAGCGTTTCCGCGATGCGGGAAGGATCACGAACTTCTTCTTGGTAAGCGACACAGTCAGCGAACAGGTTCATCTGTTCCATTTCCTGAAAGCCGCCTTGGCCGATTGTTTTGTTAGCGGCCTGTGGTGTAACCAAAAGTACAGGAGTGTGGTTCCAATATGCCGTCTTAACAGCCGTCACGAAGTTGGTGATGCCCGGACCGTTTTGCGCGATCATCATCGACATCTTGCCGGTGGCGCGGGTGTAACCGTCGGCCATCATGCCACCAGTCGTTTCGTGCGCACAGTCCCAGAATGTGATGCCCGCATCAGGGAAAATGTCGGAAATTGGCATCATGGCAGAACCAATGATCCCGAATGCGTTGTCGATGCCGTGCATTTGTAGCGTTTTTACAAATGCTTCTTCTGTGGTCATTTTCATGAGAGGAGACTCCGGTCGGTGGGTTTATGGGCTTTTAAATCTTTGAAGGAACAGTAGCGAATCACATCCGAGTCTGATAGGGCCAAATATTAATTCCGATTAGGTCCAGATGCCGCTGCGTCCTTGATGGCTTGGGCAATAATCGCGACACCCTTGGCAATACGGTTTGAAGGGATCGACGAATAGGCAAGGCGGTAGAAGTGCTGGGGGCGGTTTTCACCACCAAAAAAGGATTCCCCTGGTTCGATTAAAACACCTTGGGACTGCAGGGTTTGGGCCAATTGGACGGTGTCCACATTTTCAGGTGTGCGCATCCAATAGGACGATCCGCCGTAGGTGCCTTGCCCCGCGATTTGCAAGCAGCTGTCTTCGATAGCTTGCTGCATCACTTTACGCCGCTCGTGCAGGGCTGTGCCCATGCGCCGGACCTGCGCATCATAGTGACCTAGCGAAAGAAAATAGGCCGCTGTGCGCTGGATGTGGCCGGGGGGATGGCGCAGCACCGATGCACGTAGGGCACGGGCTTCCTTTATGAAGGGTTCGGAGCCGACCAAATACCCAAGCCGCAAACCCGGAAATAAGGATTTCGAGAAGCTGCCAACGTAGATCACACGCCCATCTGCGTCCAAGGATTTTAGGGCGGGGGATGGTGGTTTAAGAAACGACATTTCGAACTCGTAATCATCTTCTACAATCAGTGCATCCATGTCACGTGCGCGGTCTAAAAGGGCGTGGCGCCGGTTCATTGGCATGGTGCCATTTGTCGGACATTGATGGCTTGGCGTTGTGAAAATAACGTTTGTATCCGGGGGGATAGCATCGGGTGGCAAGCCATCGCGGTCGACGCGCACAGGGGCCATTATGCACCGTGATTGTGTTAGTATATCGCGCAATGAGTGATAACATGGATCCTCAAAAGCTGCCGTGCGTCGTTGGGTCAAAAGTACTTGGGTTGTAAGCCACAAAGCATTCTGGGCCCCAAGGGTGATCAGAATCTGTTCTGGCTGGGCGGAAATACCGCGACGCGGCAGGGTATGACGGGCGATAAATTCGACCAACTGGGGGTCATCTTGATCGTAGTAATCGGTGGTTAACGGGGTGAAATCGCGTTGCCCGAGGGCTTGCAATGCGCAAAGCCGCCAATTGGCGTGGTCAAACAAGGTTGGATCGGCCTGACCATAGGTGAACGGATAGCGATACTTGGCCCAATCCTGCGGCTTTCTAGGGGTTTGCCCACCTGAAAATCGATTGCCAATTGCACGATTCCAATCAACGGCATCTGCAATAGGTTCGACCGGTTTAAAGTTTGGTGGAACCGGAGCATTGCGCGAAACATAGTAACCAGAGCGGCCCCGAGAGGTCAGATAATCGTTTGACAACAGCTCGGTATACGCAAGCGTAACGGTTATACGGCTGACACTAAGGTGCGTGGCAAGTTTGCGGGTTGATGGCAGCTTTTCTCCCGGCTGAAAGCGGCTAGACAGAATACCCTGCGCAATCATCTGCTGAATCTGACTTTGCAGCGTTCCTTGATGATCAGGATGCAGGAAGAATGTTTCGACTGGAAGGGCCATTTGGTTACGATACTCTGGATATAATCGCTTTGTAAACTGGACTTATTTTTTAGTGAAAAGGCACAGCCAAACTGCTTTTCTTTTGATTGTAACATGAATTAATTGAGACTTCACGTCTCAATTTTATGTAAATTACGTGATGTGGACGTGTGTGTTCGGTTGATTAAAGGCGTTTAGTCAGGGGTATTTGGGGATTTCAGGTGAGAAATTCGCCAAATTGTACAAACTGGGCGTGAGAAATGTACAAATTCTGATGGGATAAGGCGCTGAATTATGAGGGATCTGGCGAAATTGTACGTTTCAGATGCCAACCTGTACAGATTGGAAGGAGGCAACTGAAGTTGGCGGGGAATTGGTTAATATCGCGAATTATGCCGCAGATTTTTCATCCTACATCCGCTACTACCTGAAATAAAAAAGGCGGATCGTGATGATCCGCCCTTAATTCTAGCCGAACGTCGCTTTAGCTGAAAACACGTCCCAATGCATTGTCCGTTGCGGTTACAATCTGATCGATGTCATCTTTGGTTGCGATTAATGCAGGTGAATAGCACAGCGTGTTGTTGCGCCCCGGCAAAGAACGGTTGGTCGCACCGATGATAACTGCGTTCTTCATGCAATCGCCAACCACCGCTTGGACCATTTTTTCTGCTGCAGGTTCGCGTGTTGTGCGATCCGCCACCAGCTCAACACCCAAGAACAGGCCTTTGCCGCGTACATCGCCGATGACTTCGTGCTTGTCTTTCAGCGCGTTTAATTGATCGAGCATGTAGTCGCCCATATCAATTGTGTTTTGCAGCAGGCCTTCGTCTTCAATGATCCGCATATTTTCGAGCGCCGCCGCTGGGCCAGCTGTGCAGCCCCCGAAGGTCGAAATATCGCGGAAGTAGTTCATGTTGTCGTCAGTTGGGTCCATGAACATGTCGAACACTTCATTCGTGGTCACAAGGCAAGAGATCGCGGCGTAACCGGATGCCACACCTTTGGCCATTGATACCATGTCCGGCTGGATGCCGTAATGCTGGTAGCCGAACCATGTACCGGTGCGTCCGACGCCACAAACGACTTCGTCGATGTGCAGCAGGATGTCGTATTTTTTGCAGATTTCGGCAACGCGTGGCCAGTAACCATCTGGGGCCTCAATAACACCGCCGCCCGCTGTTACGGGTTCGAGGCACAGTGCACCAACGGTGTCTGGACCTTCGCGCAAGATGACTTCTTCGATCTGGTTTGCAGCCCATTCGCCGTAGTTTTCAACTGGTGCGCCGTCTTGTTCGTGTTTGCGGTATTCTAGGCAATGCGGAACCCGAATGAAGCCCGGTGTGAAGGGGCCGTATTGCGCGTTGCGTTCGTCTTGGCCACCAGCAGACATCGTCGCGATTGTGGAACCGTGGTAGTCGCGGTCGCGGTACAAAATCTTGTGCTTTTTGCCGCCGTATTTTTTGTGTGCAATCTGGCGCACCATCTTAAAGGCTTTTTCGTTCGCCTCGGAACCCGAACTGGCGTAATAAACGCGACCCATGCCTGGCATTTTGGAAATTAGTTTTTCAGAAAACAGCGCACCGGGAATAGTGCCGGCAGTGCCACCGAAGAAGTTCATCTTAACAATGGCGTTCCGCACGGCGTCGCCCATAGTTTCACGGCCATAGCCAATGTTGACGGTCCAGACACCGCCCGCAACCGCATCAAGGTGTTCGATGCCTTTTTGATCCCAAACGCGCATACCTTTGCCCTCGACAATGATCTTGGGGTCAGCGCCAGTGGTGAATTGCTGGTGCTGGCTAAGATGATGCCAAACATTTGCGCGATCAGCTTCGATAACGCGGCTGATGTCATTTTCGTTAAATGTACCGTCCATGTGCAGATGCTCCGATTGGGTAAGAATTACATGAAATCAAGGCGGACTTGTGCCTGTCACGTACTACAGAATAGCTATTCTTGTCTGATCAATAGGGCCAGATGAATTTCAATATAGGGCCAAAAACCGCAAACTCACCAGGCTTTGGGCGCGGCAAAGTGTGGTTTATCGTAAGAAATCAAAGGGCGCGGGGGGCTTTTGCACGAACATTGCAGCAAAAATGAAAGGGTCACATTTTTTGGAACAGAGATAAAAATCGTTGATCCTTGGCGCATAATCGGGTCGGGTTGGCATAGCGCTTAGTTCCGTCACGTAAAATGGATTCGAGCCGCGCATGGTGTAAGGCCACCTGCTAAAAAAATGAGTGCCGCGCAATGTGGCACCAAACGGGAGAAGAAAATGAATATAAAATCCAAATTGATGGGTGCCGTTGCAGGCATCGCAATGGTTTCTGGCGCACAAATGGCTGCAGCTGATGGCCATTCTGAAATCACAGTTGCCTATTTCCTTGAGTGGCCAATGCCGTTCCAGTTCGCCAAAGTTAATGGCACGTACGAAGAAGCAATGGGCGCAAAAATCAACTGGGTCAGCTTTGACTCTGGTGTTGCAATGTCCGCTGCTATGGCGTCTGGCGACGTACACATCTCTGTATCCCAAGGCATCCCACCTTTCGTAGGCGCGGTTTCCGGTGGTCAAGATTTGCAAGTTGTTGACGTGGCTGTTTCCTACTCCGAAAACGACAACTGTGTTGTTGCTTCCGCTCTGGAAATCGACAAGACATCCGCGGCCGAATTGGCTGGCAAAAAAGTTGCCGTTCCTTTGGGCACAGCAGCACACTATGGCTTCCTGAAGCAAATGGCACACTTTGGTGTTGATGTCGGCGGCATGACCGTTGTTGATATGGCACCAGCGGAAGGTGCAGCAGCTCTGTCCCAAGGCGCAATCGACATGGCATGTGGTTGGGGCGGCGCACTACGTCGCATGAAAGAATCCGGCAACATTTTGTTGACTGGCGCTGAAAAAGAAGAGCTGGGCATCTTGGTATTTGATGCGACAACAGCACCTGCTTCTTTCGTCGCTGAAGAAGGCCAATTGCTGGCCAAGTTCCTAAAAGTTACTGCAGATGCAAACGCGATGTGGGCTGATGAAGCCAACCACGCGAAAATGTTGCCAGTGATCGCCAAAGATGCGGGCATGGACGAAACGGCAACAGCTGAAACATTGGCTGGCTTTATTTTCCCAACGGTTGAAGAGCAGCTAAGCGAAAAATGGCTTGGTGGCGGATCCCAGACCTTCATGGGCGGCGTTGCAAAAGTCTTCTTGGACTCAGGCAACATCGACGCAGCGCTTGATAGCTATGCAGGTACAGTGAACACTGCACCATTGATGGCCGTCAAAGGCATGTAAGCCATTTGGGCAACCTGACCCGCGCGGGCTTCTGTTCGCGCGGGTCAATTTTTCAGACGTGAGGTGGGGCAAACCCCGCCCGACAAGGGTCAAATATCGTGACCTAAACGACAGGTGGGAACATGTCAGGACTATCAATCGACAACCTCTCGATGCGGTTTGATTTGCCAAATGGCGGATCTGTTCAAGCGTTGAAAGACGTATCGCTTAACCTCAAAGCGGGTGAGCTGATGAGCGTACTTGGCCCGTCGGGCTGTGGTAAAACAACATTGCTGAACATCGTTGCGGGCTTTTTGGCCCCCACGGATGGCGTGATGGAATTAAACGGAAAACGTATCAGCGGGCCGGATGCAGACCGCGGCATGGTTTTCCAGCAAGGTGCTTTGTTTGAGTGGATGAGCGTACGTGAAAACGTAGGCTTCGGTCCCTCGATGAAGGGCATGCCAAAGAAGGACAAGGCAGAGATCGTAGATCATCTGCTGGACGTTGTTGGCTTGCAGGGCTTCAAGGAAAAGGCAGTTTACGAATTGTCTGGTGGTATGCAGCAACGTGTGGCTTTGGCCCGTTGCCTTGCCAACGATCCTGACGTGATTTTGATGGATGAACCGCTTGGTGCTTTGGACGCTTTGACGCGCGAAAAGATGCAAGGCTTGGTTCTGAAGTTGTGGAAAGAGACGGGCAAGACGATCATTTTAATCACCCACTCGGTCGAGGAAGCATTGCTGTTGGGTGAGCGCCTGATCGTTATGGCCCCGCGCCCAGGTCGTATTCACAAAGAATACCGTTTGCCGTTTGCAGAGATGGGTGTTGATGCCGATCTTCGTGAAGTTAAGAAACATCCGGATTTCGCTGTGAAGCGTGAAGAAATCCTTGAAATGATCTGGGACATGGAAGAAGAAATCATGGGCCGGACGGAGGAAACAACATGATCCCTCTCCTACTCTACGTTGGCATTTTTGTTGCAGCGTTTTTCATTGTTCGCATGATTTCTGAGGGTCGTGGAACCAAAGATTACACATCGTTGAAGACGGTTACTTTTGGCGATGAAAGTGCTGTGCGGTCTAATCGTGCGGCGTCGTTTATTTCGATCCTGACAGTGTTCTTTATGTGGGCCACATTTACAGGGTCTGCTTTGATTCCGTCATTCTTGCACATGCCGGGACCGTTTGAAGGCAACACCACATTTGACTACACCGTCGAAAATGCGGCCGGTCAGCGCGATGATGCGACTGTTTCTATATTGGTCCGCCCGCAAGGTCAGACAGCCGTCAAGCCAGCAATCGAAGCTGGTGATGGTTTTGCTAAGAACGACGCTGCCATTGTGAACAAATGGGGCACCAAGGTTATTGTTGTTCAAAGCAATGATGAGGCCAAGAAAAGCGAAGGCGCTAAAGTTGTCGCGATTAATGGTAAGCCAGTTAAAGCCCGTACAACTGTAAAAGTTGAGGGTGGTTCTGTCACTATGACAGACAAAGGCACGCCAAACTTCAAAGCCAAAACCGGTTGGCAGATGTCCCCGCTGTATTTGCCTGCGCCTGAAACTGTTTGGTCTCGTACGCTTGAGATTGCCAGTGAAGGCTATCGCAACTTTTCGTTGTGGCAACACTTGGGCTATTCTTTGTTCCGCGTCATCGTCGGCTTTGTTTGTGGCGCTATCATCGGTATTCCTTTGGGCTATGCTATGGGTCTAAGCAATTGGTTCCGTGGTTGGTTTGATCCAATCGTTGAATTCATGCGCCCTGTGCCACCCCTTGCCTTGATCCCATTGATTATCATTTGGTTTGGTATTGGCGAGACAGGTAAGATCATCTTGCTGTTCCTGGCGGCCCTTTGGATCATGGCGATTGCGGCCCGTTCCGGTGTGTCTGGTGTGAATATCGCTAAGGTTCATGCGGCCTATTCTTTGGGTGCAAGTAAGCCCCAGATCATGCGCTACGTTATCATTCCAAATTCACTGCCCGAGATTTTCACCGGTGCCCGTGTTGCGATGGGTGTATGTTGGGGGACTGTTGTTGCGGCCGAATTGGTTGCGGCCTCCCAAGGTGCTGGGATGATGATTATGGTGGCTGCGAAATTTCAGCAAACCGACATCGTTGTGATGGGTATCATCTTGATCGGGGTGATTGGTTTTGGGATCGATATGTTGATGCGGTATGCGGAAAACATCTTGGTGCCTTGGAAAGGTAAGTCCTAATCTTTTAGGCCACTGTGAAACATCTAAAAACTGCGCCTCTGAGCGCGGTTTTTTATGCGAGGCGCTGCCTCGCGCTCCGAGATATTTAGAGCCAAAGGAAACAGGCTAGGTTTTTGATATTCGCAGGAGGATCACCCCCACAAGGGTGAGTATGGTCGAGAATATTTTGGCGACGTTTAATCGTTCTTTAAGGAACACCACGCCGATCAATAATGCAAAAACGATGCTGACCTCGCGCAGGGCTGTGACCAGTGCAATCGGCGCTTGAGTAAAGGCCCATGTCACCATCGCGTAGGCGAGGAATGAGGCGCTGCCCCCGATCACAAATGCGGCGCGTCCTTTGGTCAGCATGCCTTTGAAAACGCTTGGGCCTGTGGCGTATAGGTAGACGAACATGCATAGCCCGTTGCCGATCGACAGATAGCTGTAATATCCAAGTGACGTGCCAGCCAGCCTTGCACCTAACCCGTCTACAAGTGAATATGACGCGATGAAGCAGCCTGTGCCCAAGGCGAGTATCGCAGCCTTGCGATTTTGCGCACCATCCGCCCGTCGCACAAGGCCAAGGCTAAGGATGCCAAGGCCGATCAGAGCGACAGCGGCGAGTTGCATAGTGGTCAGGGCGATCCCTAAGAATACAACAGAAACAACCGTGACGATCAGGGGGGCAGAGCCACGTGCGATAGGGTAGACTTGGGTCAGGTCCCCGATTTTATATGATTGTAGCAAGAACAGTTGGTAGCCCATGTGCAGCGCAATGCCTGCGATGATGTAGGGCCAGCTTGCCGCTTCTGGGACTGGCACAAACGCGATCGCGATGATGGCGATGGGCAGGTGTCCTAAGACCAACGCCCCCATGCTTAGCCGTTTGTCATTGCCGCCTTTGATCAGTGCGTTCCATGAGGCGTGTAAAAGCGCGGCCCCGATGACGGTTAGAAAAACGAGGGTGCTCATACGTGGGTCCTGCCTGAATTTTGGCTAGCTTATGGATACCTATTGATTTTGGCGACTGAAATGAAGATGGAAGCTAAAGCAATAAAGGGCGCGCAAAATAAACAATCGCAAATGGACATCGGTTTTTGAATGGACGGGATCTGCCCTTGCCATTGTTTATGCGATGTTGATTGCATCAAATACGGGCAACGAAGTTTTAGGATTTGCATTATTGCTAATCTCGGCCAGTTTGTTTGCCGCATGGGCGGTGATCGACAAACGCTGGGCGTTTTTGCTGCTGCAGTTCTTTTACGGTGCGTCTGCCATTATCGGATTGATCCGCTGGGGATGATGATATGACGGGGCGTTTCGGTTGACCTATTTGGCCCTGTCACAGACCCTTTGTTCAATAAGCCAAACCAAGGGGTAAGACGATGGAATTAGATCAAGCGATGCAAGGGCGGCGCAGTATTCGTGGGTTTACGAAAGACCCCGTTTCGCGCGAGCTGTTGGAAGATATCATTGCGCTGGCCAACCGTGCGCCGTCGTCGATGAACACCCAGCCTTGGCATTTTCATGTGCTGACCGGTGCGCCGCTTGAGGAGGTCCGCAAGGGCAACTCGACCCGCATGCTGGAAGGTGTTCCGCCTGTGCGCGAAATCAGTGCACACGCGGCTTATGCTGGCGTCCACCGCGAGCGCCAAATTGAAATCGCTGTGCAATTGTTTGAAGCGATGGGGATTGAACGCGATGACAAAGCGCGTCGTCAAGATTGGGTGATGCGGGGGTTTCGTCAGTTCGATGCGCCTGTTTCAGTTGTGGTGTGTTTGGACAAGTCCTTGGTCGACGATACGATTGGACACTTCGATGTGGGTGCTGCGACCTATGGGCTGGTGCTGGCTGCATGGTCCAAGGGGCTGGGGGCGGTGATCAACGGACAGGGGATTATGCAATCGCCAGTCGTGCGCGAACATGCGCAAATTCCTGAGGATCAGGTGATCATGACCTGCGTCGCGTTGGGATGGCCGGACGAGGGTTTTGATGCTAATGGCGTCGTCTCACGCCGCCGAACTACAGAAAATGCGGCGCGATTTGTTGGGTTTGATTGATACCTGCGATATTGGCCTCTCGTTTTGACTGGAAAGCACAAATTGAAACACCAAAATAAAGTTCTTTTTGAAGCATTAGAATTGCCCTGTGGCGTCGTATTGAAGAACCGTATTGCGAAATCTGCAATGTCGGACTCTTTGGGCGATGGAACCGGTCATCCCACGGTCGAACAAAACCGCTTATATCAGCGTTGGGCCAAAGGTGGCTTGGCATTGTCCATAGTTGGTGAGGTTCAACCGACTTCAGGTTATGCAGAAAAGCCCGGTAATTTGGTGCTGAATTCTGCCTCTGACCTTTCCAAATTCCGGGAACTTGCACATCATGGTGGTGAAAATGGTGTGCTTCTTTGCTTGCAGCTGGGCCATGCTGGGGCGCTTGCGTATGCGCCCATCAGCAATCCCAAGGGGCCAAGCGCGCTTGATCTTGAAGGTTTGCAGTGTGAAGCGATGACGTTAGATGAAATCGCTCAGGTGCCGGTGGATTTCGCAGAAACGGCGCGTCTCGCGCAGCAGGCTGGTTTTGGCGGCGTGCAAATACACGCAGCGCACGGGTTCTTGCTTAGCCAATTTCTGTCGCCTTTGTTCAATAAGCGCATGGATCAGTACGGTGGGACAATTGCAAACCGCATGAGGCTTTTACTGGAAACAATCGATACTGTTCGTGCCGCAGTTGGTCCAAGGTTTCTAATAGCAGTTAAAATCAACGCCTCTGACCAGCTTGAAGGTGGGTTGCAGGAAGCGGATGCGCTAAAGGTCATCACTGCTTTGGATCAAACATCTGTAGACCTGATCGACATCAGTGGTGGAACATATTTTCCTGGCGCAAAATCGGCCTCTGACAGTGCAGGTCATGGCCCATATTTCGTTGAATTCGCCAAACTTGCCCGGGCGGTTTCGACCAAGCCCTTGATGCTAACAGGTGGCTTCAAATCGCGAACCCAAGCCGAAGCGGTTGTTGGGAGCGGTGTTGTGGACGTCGTGGGGTTGGCGCGTGCGCTGGCCCTTGAACCCGCGCTTCCAAATCTGTGGGCCGCGGATCAGATGCCAGAGCCGGTCTTTCCTAGGTTTCAAAGCGCACCAGAAGGTGGGATTACAGCATGGTATACGATGCGTTTGACCGAAATCGGCGCAGATGCAGAGACGTCTGTTGCTACGGAACTAGACCAAGCTATCGAAGCGTATGACGCCCGTGATGCTGTTCGGACGGATATCTGGAAGCGTTACTTTGCGTAGGCCTGATCCATCCTGACCTAGGGGTAAATCTACCGTATCGTTGGATCGAACACGCGGCATTCATGCGAGCCACGCAGCCGATGCACGTAAGTCAGCGCACAACAGGAATTGTTGCCGAATAGGGTTTGTTCAAGAGATTGACGGGTTGATCCTTTCGTTGTTTTATATCGAAGAACAACCACCGGATCGAGTATCAGGAACATGCCTATTGGCCCGTCTCAATAGCGAAACTGATAAGTAGAAAACCCATGCGGTCGTCACTGACAGCCCAAAGCT
>CAJJBH010000031.1 GCA_905182355.1 uncultured Paracoccaceae bacterium
CTGGGTGGACGCCCAACAACTGCCTCATATGCGTAAAACACCAAATGCCCACCATCCAATGCCGGAATTGGGAATAGGTTTAGCAGTCCAACAGCAGTGCTGAGAACTGCAATAAACCATATAAAGCTCTCGGCCCCTTGCGACGCCATCGCACCAGATGTCTGGGCAATCCCAATTGGCCCCGAAAGATTACAAGTGCTGATCGCCCCGGTTATCATGTGAGCAAGGCCCGAAATAGAACCTTCAATAATACGGCCAACCTGACGCACACTATTATACAAAGCGGTACCAACATCCGCAGACTCAGTTGCAGGTTCAAACGCCAACCCATTCATAATTCCGATGCGCCACTGTGTTTGAAACCCGCCATCCGGCAATGGTTCATCAACACGTTTTGGCGTTAAAACAACCTGTATTTCGGCACCCTCGCGCCATACAGACAGATCAAGACCACTGCCGTTAGAAGATTCAACAATGTCTTTCATCTCGAGGAAAGCTATGATTTCAACGTCATTGATATGCGTGATCACGTCACCTTGGCGTAGCCCTGCGTCGGATGCAGCACTTAGCGGGGCAATGTTGCCAACACGTGCTGGTGCAAGGTACGGTCCCGTCACCGAAAGGGCTTCGCCGTCACGTTCGATATCATAGTTCAAAACACGCCCGCTGGGTGGTGTTGTCAGCGCCCAGCTTACTGCCGCCTCGAAACCCGAAAATTCCTGACCATCAATGCCAAGGATACGATCCCCTTCGCGCAACTGGGTTGCTTCACCCGGCATGTCTTTTAGGTCAGCAACCGTAAGCGGATCACTCGGCTGGCCTGTAAACATCAAAACACCAAAGAATATTGAAATCGAAAGTGCGAAGTTAAAAACCGGACCAGCAACAACAGTCAAAGCACGCGCCCAAAGCGGTGCGCCGTGCATGGTGCGGCGGCTCGCAACGGGGTCATCAGCTACGTCTGCCATCGCTTCCCCATCAACACCGGACGCAGCATTTGCGTCACCAGCAAACTTTACATAGCCACCAAACGGCAACGCAGCGACCTGCCAAACCGTACCACGCTTATCTAAGCGCGAATACAAAACTGGCCCAAAACCAAGGCTGAACACTTCGGCATGAATGCCCGTCCAACGCCCGACTATATAGTGTCCATATTCGTGGATCGCGACGATCACACTAAGCGCGACAACAAAAGCAATGATCATCCAGAAGAACCCGCCAAATTGGCCCATCAGTGTTGCAATATCCAAAGTTTTTATCCTGCTCGTTGTTTTATAGGTCTGTTATGATTTGTTGTGCTGTCTTACGTGAGAGATGGTCCACATGAAGCACATTATCAAGGGTCATCGTGTCATCAATATGACCGCCAACCGCATCCATTTGAGACAAAGTTTGATCCACAACCTGCGCCATTTGGGTAAACTTAAGCGCATCTGAAATGAACCCATCCAACGCGGTTTCTTTGGCGGCGTTAAAAATAGCACCCGCCAAACCGCCACGCGCCATAACTTCGCGGGCAAGGCGCAGGGCGGGCCATCTGACTTCGTCTGGCGCACGGAATGTGAATGATCCGATCTTCGCCAAGTCCAAGCGTTCAACCGGCAATTTTTGGCGATTTGGCCAGTGCAAAGCATACCCAATCGCATGTCGCATATCTGGCGGACCAACATGGGCCATCATCGCACCATCGTTAAACCCAACAAGCGCATGGATCATGGATTCGGGATGCACTAGAACTTCAATTTGGTCAGCTGAAACATCAAAGTACTCATGTGTTTCAATGACTTCCATCGCCTTATTAAACATAGATGCACTGTCAATTGTGATTCGTTGACCCATAGCCCAATTTGGATGCGCAGAGGCTTGTTCAAGCGTTGCATTTGCCAATTCATCCATTGGCCAATCGCGAAAGGCACCCCCACTTGCGGTGATAATGATCCGCTCGACAGCGGCCATATCTTCGCCAACCAAAGCCTGAAAAATTGCAGAATGTTCACTGTCGACAGGTAATATATCAGCATTGTTCTCTTTTGCAGTTTGCAGGATCAAACCGCCAGCACACACCAAAGATTCCTTATTCGCCAGCGCCAATGTTGCACCTTGGTCCAACGCATTCAGCCCGGGGCGCAACCCAGCTGCACCAACAATTGCAGACATAACCCAATCAGCAGGGCGCGACGCGGCTTCGGCTAAAGCAACCTGCCCCGCCGCCGCTTCGACATCGCTACCCGCTAAGGCCGCACGTAAATCAGGTAAAAGATGGTCATGTGCGGTCACAGCAACCTGCGCTTTCAAACGCACCGCATCTTTAGCCAATTGTGTAATATTGCTAGCACCAGTCAGCGCAACAACGTCATATTGATCTGGATTGCGGTCAATTAGATCAATTGTATTTTGACCAATCGAACCTGTTGCCCCAAATATACTGACCCGTCGACGGCTCATAAAACCGTCACACAATGCCTGGTGGGAAGCCGATAATCTGGCCGACGATTAGCAAAAACACTGCAGCGCCTAGCATCCCGTCAAAACGGTCTAAAACGCCACCATGACCAGGAATCAGGGTTGAACTGTCTTTGACACCCATCATACGTTTGATTGCGCTTTCCGCTATGTCGCCCATCTGCGAAGCCATTGCGATTGCAACGGAAACCCCGATCAATTCCAACGAAGCCCCAGTGTACAATGCAAAGGCAAAACCAACTATCGCGGCACCAATCCAGCCAAACAGCGTACCCGACCATGTCTTTTTGGGACTGACAGCGGGCCAAAATTTCGGGCCACCAATCATACGACCTGCAAAATAGCCCAAAGCATCTGTCGCCACGACTGTAACAATCAGCCACAGCATCCAGATAAACCCAAGATCATCGCGCACCGACATCATGCCAAATCCAGCAAGTAAAACCATGACACTAAAGATCATAAAGACCACACGATTGCGCACCAATTGGGCGAAGCCTACGAATGTTGGGGCCAACAACAATGGTAAACCGAAACCTGTGGGTAAGTAGATTGCAACAAAACTGGCAACCGCACTTAAGGCCCCAAGTTGTAAGGCCAGTGGCGCATTAAGTGGCGCAACCATGCGCACCAATTCCCAAATCATTAGCCCACAGATTACAGCCACAAGAATGTGGAAAACATGCCCGCCAAATGTAAGCGCCAAAAGCCCTATGATAACCATCAAGATCGCCGACCCTAGGCGGATCATGAGGTCCGACCATTTTGACGTATCATTCATTTTTTTACGGCTCCAAAACGGCGGTCTCTGGCGCCATAAGATGCACAAAGACTTGCGAATTCCTCACGCGAAAAATCGGGCCAAAGCGTATCAATAAATTCGTATTCGGCATAAGCGGACTGCCAAAGCAAAAAATTAGAAATACGGGCTTCGCCACTGGTGCGGATCACAAGGTCTGGATCAGGTAAAACGTGTGTATCTAGATACTTAATTAGGGTTTCTTCATCTACATCAGCCGGATCAAGTGTCCCACGTGCAACGTCTTCAGCCAGGCGTTTTGTGGCCCGTGCGACTTCGTCACGGCTGCCATAGTTCAAGGCAATTGTCAAGTTAGTTTTGGTGTTGTGCGCGGTCGATTGTTCAAGCTCATCCATAAGTTTAACCAACTTGGCATCTAACCTTACGCGATCACCAATAAAACGAACGCACACACCAAAAGTGGACAATGCGCGGGTTTCTTTAGCAATATACCGGCGAAACAGGCTCATCAATCCGGCAACTTCGACTTGCGTGCGTTTCCAATTTTCCGTCGAAAAAGCAAATATCGTTAAGTATTCGACACCAACATCTGGACAACTTTCAACAATTTCGCGAACACGTTTGGCCCCCGCGTGATGTCCAAACAGGCGCGGCCTGCCTCGCTGCGTGGCCCATCGGCCATTCCCGTCCATGATAATCGCAACATGGCGCGGTCCAGGACGCGTGGCGTCTGTATCAGCATCGCTATCTTTAGGGGCTTGGCCGATGTTCGCCTCCACCTGTTGACTGCAGACATTGGGCTCTGCTGATATGCCCATAACTTAGTGAACTGCTTCAACGATTGTCTTAAACCTGCATGATCTCGACTTGCTTGGTGTCTAGCATCTCATCCACCTGCCTAATATAACCGTTGGTCATATCTTGGACTTCGCTTTCCCAGATTTTTTGGTCGTCCTCGGAAAGTCCGTCAGCCTTGCCTTTTTTGATTTGATCCATGCCATCACGACGCAAGTTTCGCACCGAAACACGTGCACTTTCGGCATATTGACCAGCGACTTTGGTCAAATCACGGCGACGTTCTTCGTTCAATTCTGGAATCGGCAACATGATGATTGTACCGTTCA
>CAJJBH010000032.1 GCA_905182355.1 uncultured Paracoccaceae bacterium
TTACAAAGGATGCCGCACTGCCCCACAATTGCTTAACCCGATCATCACGTCCACAGGCATCGCGATAGGCTTTGTAAGCTTTTGATTGTTTTTTAGGGCCAAAACGGGTCAGTATAATTTTGCTACCTTTGTAGTAATCTTGATGGGATGCATCTGCCGGGTAAAAGGTTGATGCACCTAAGATTGGCGTTACGATTTTTACACCTAAATCTTTACCTGCGTCGGCCTTTGCTTTTTGGGCGGCTGCCTTTTGTACAGAACCATTTGCAAAGATTGCAGTGCGATAGCTTGCGCCCCGATCACAAAATTGCCCACCTGCATCTGTTGGGTCTACAGAGCGGAAGAATTTTGCCAGCAAGATATCACGTGACACAACGTCTGGGTCAAAGGTGATTTTCACCGCCTCGTAATGGCCCGTCCCTCCGCTTGTTACTTGTTTGTATGTCGGATTGGCGGATTTCCCACCCGCAAAACCTGAAACAGCACCTTTAACGCCTTTAACGCTTTCAAAATCAGATTCGACGCACCAAAAACACCCTCCGGCGACCGTGAGTGTTTCACTGCCCGCCTGTGCCGTCTGGGGTTGCGCAAACAACCCCAGTGATGCGACCAGTGTGAGGACTGCGCATTTGGTTAAACGTTTAACTGTCATTTGTGTCTCCTTTTAAACATTGATTGGTGATTGCCGTTAGCTTCGCAAGTCACAGGGCTGCGAGGTCACGCGGAGGTGAGAGTGGTTACAGATTGGCGCTGTGATTTTCTTGTCATAGTATTAATACGAACTGGAGGGACCTATGGATCAAACCAAGCGTATCGCGATGTGGTCGGGCCCGCGTAATTTGTCGACGGCGATGATGTACAGTTTTGGTGGTCGCAAAGACTGCACGGTGATTGATGAGCCGTTTTATGCGTCCTATTTGGCGATGACTGGGGTCGTTCATCCGATGCAGACCGAAATTTTGGCGGCGCAATCATCAAATGCCGCCGAGGTTGCCCAACAGATTTTGGCACCAATCGACACGGCTGTGTTTTATCAAAAACATATGACCCAACATATGGTGGATGGGGTGCCGCGCAACTGGATTTCCGAAGTCACAAACGTGTTCTTGATCAGGCATCCCGCCCGTGTCGTGGCGAGTTATGCAAAAAAGCGCGAGGGACCAACTTTGGATGACATTGGATTTCATCAGCAGGCAGAGTTGTTCGATTACGTATGTGCGCTGGGCAAAAAACCTGTTGTCATCGATTCACACGATATTCGTCGCGATCCAGAAGGGATGATGCGCAAATTATGCGCCGCTATTGAATTGCCATGGGATGCGGGGATGTTGCACTGGCCAAGTGGGGGTCATGCTAGCGATGGCGCTTGGGCATCGCATTGGTACGGTGCTGTCCATCGTTCCAATGGTTTTGCGGACGCAGAGGGCGATTTTCCCTATTTAGAGTCTGACTATGCAGAGATCGCAGCGCAAGCCATGCCGTATTACGACAGGCTTGCGGCGGTTAAACTGTAGTTATTTTTTCAAGCGACGATCACGCGCAGCCAGTAATTTCAGACGCAACGCGTTCAACTGGATAAAGCCTGCAGCGTCTTTTTGATCATATGCACCTGCGTCGTCTTCAAAGGTCACGTGTGCTTCTGAATAAAGGGAGTGATCAGACCAACGCCCAACTGTGCGTGACAGACCTTTGTACAATTTAAGACGAACTGTGCCCGTTACATGTTCTTGGCTTTTGTCGATCATTGCTTGCAGCATCTCACGTTCTGGGCTGAACCAAAAACCGTTATAGATAAGTTCGGCGTATTTCGGCATTAGTTCATCTTTCAGATGCGCAGCACCGCGATCAAGTGTGATAGATTCTATACCACGGTGCGCCTCGAGTAGAATTGTGCCGCCTGGCGTTTCATAGATGCCGCGTGACTTCATGCCGACAAAGCGACCCTCGACTAGATCAAGACGGCCAATACCGTGCTTACCACCAAGGCGGTTCAATTCGGTCAGAACGGTTGCAGGAGACATCGCTTTGCCGTTGATAGAGACAGCATCGCCCTTTTCAAAGCCCACCTCGATGTATTCAGGTTCGTTTGGTGCATCTTCTGGTGCGACAGTGCGCTGGTATACATATTCTGGTGCATCAACGGCTGGATCTTCGAGCACTTTGCCCTCGGAAGACGTGTGCAATAGATTCGCATCAACGCTGAACGGTGCTTCGCCACGTTTGTCTGTTGCGATTGGGATTTGGTTTTTCTCGGCAAAGTCGATCAATTTGGTGCGGCTGGACAGATCCCATTCACGCCAAGGTGCGATTACTTTGATGTCTGGATTCAACGCATATGCCGCCAGTTCAAAACGAACCTGATCGTTGCCTTTGCCTGTTGCGCCGTGTGCGATCGCATCGGCACCTTCTGCCTCCGCAATCTCGACCAAGCGTTTTGAGATGAGCGGACGTGCGATAGATGTGCCCAGAAGATATAAGCCTTCGTAAACTGCGTTGGCGCGGAACATTGGGAACACAAAATCACGTACGAATTCTTCGCGGACATCTTCAATGTAGATCGACGAAGCGCCCATCATTTCAGCCTTGGCCCGTGCTGGTTCCAGTTCCTCGCCTTGACCCAAGTCAGCGGTGAAGGTCACAACCTCGCAGCCGTATTCGGTTTGCAGCCACTTCAAGATAATGGAGGTATCAAGGCCACCAGAGTAGGCGAGAACAACTTTTTTGGGCTTGAACATCTTAACATTTCCTTTGTGGGTTTGCGGCGGGCGATACCGTGTTTTGCGCGGCTAGGCAAGATGGGCAAGGGCGTTGACCCTTGGACGCATCGTGCGTACGTCTGCTGCAACGTCTTTTTCAGGATAATATTATGGCCCTCGATCCATTTGTTGTATCAGCCCGTGCCGCAACCATCGCGATGCGTGACGTCTTTCCAGCGACACCGCTTTTACACAGTGATCTGTTATCGCAGCGTTTTGGTGCGGACGTTTGGTTGAAGCGCGAAGATCTTAGCCCAGTTCGATCTTACAAACTGCGCGGTGCATTTAACGCCATGCGTAAAGTGATTAATTCGAACGAAGCTTTTGTGTGCGCGAGTGCAGGGAACCATGCGCAAGGCGTTGCGTTTATGTGTCGATATTTTGGTGTAAAGGGTGTGGTGTTCATGCCCGTTACCACGCCAGAACAGAAGGTGATGAAAACCCAGATGTTTGGTGGCTCACATGTCGAGATCAAGCTAATTGGTGATTATTTTGACGAGACATTGCGTGCATCCCAAGAATATTGCGCCGCACAAGACGCTTACTTTCTGTCACCTTTTGACGATGAAGATGTAATTGAAGGACAGGCCAGTGTCGCGGTTGAGATTGAGGAGCAATTGGGCCGTGTACCCGATCATATAATATTGCCCGTTGGGGGCGGTGGATTGTCGGCGGGAACGTATAGCTATTTTGGCAAAAAGTGTAGTTATACATTTGTTGAACCCACAGGTGCGCAAAGTTTGAAGTTGGCGATTGAAGCTGGAATGCCAGTTACCGTTTCAAAGGTTGATACGTTTGTTGATGGCGCAGCTGTTGCCCGCATTGGGGAACGCACATTTGCACGGCTGAAAGAAATTGACGGGGCCGATGTAATGCATTTGGACGAGGATCGAATTTGTACCACGATCCTTGAAATGCTGAATGTCGAAGGGATTGTTTTGGAACCCGCTGGCGCAATGTCGATCGAAGTGTTGAGCGAAGTTGCTGATCAAATAAAGGGAAAGACTGTCGTTTGCGTCGCCTCTGGTGGGAATTTTGATTTTGAACGATTGCCAGAGGTGAAAGAGCGTGCCCAACGGTATTCGGGTCTGAAGAAGTATTTTATTTTACGCCTTCCCCAGCGGCCTGGTGCGTTGAAAGATTTTCTTAATATACTTGGCCCAGAAGACAATATCGCACGGTTTGAATATTTGAAAAAGTCGGCACGAAATTTCGGGTCTGTTTTGATCGGTATAGAAACATCTGATCCAAATAATTTTGACCGCTTGTTTCTTAAGATCGAAGCGGGTGGCTTTACCTTTACAGACATCACTAATGACGAAGCTTTGACGCAGTTTTTAATCTAAAATTAGGCCTGCACTGCAGATGATACATCGGTCAAAAATGTTGATTTTGATGAATCGAAACACTCAACGATTTGGCCAAGATCAACTTTTGCAGTATTTCCTTCGGCTGACATTTTTTCACCGTGTAGGCACATCTGCGAAAAGGTCGCAAAGCCAAGATTTAGGGCGCTTCCTTTCAGGGAATGCATATCATTTTCCAGTTCGGAAATGTTGGGCGCCTCACGCAATCTCGCGACGATTTTTTCAACTTCTTCCAAAAACAGCTCTACGATTTCGTCAAATTCATCATGCCCGACATCGTTTCGCAGGCTTTTGACTTGGCTCCAATCAATCATGACATGCCCCTCATTTCCTATGGACTGATCGTTAGGGACAGTCGGTTAACAAAATGGGACCTGATAAAAGTTTAATTTCTAAAATTTCACCCTTCATTGGCTGTTAATGACTGCTCAATATGCAGCGATTACCGTCAGTTTTGGTCTTGAAGGTTATTGCGATGCACGCATTACATTACATGTTCAGCAACCGACAATCGTCGAAAAATGTTGGTGAGGTGCGTAGCATTTTGTTGGTTGACGACAGTAAATTACAGCGCAAAATCCTTAGCAGTTTGGTGAAGCGTTGGGGCTTCAAGGTACTTGAGGCAGAAAGTGGGGAGCAAGCCTTAGAGATTTGCAAAACGGAGCAACCGGATATTGTGCTAAGTGACTGGATGATGCCAGGTATGAGCGGCTTAGAGCTGTGCCGTTCATTTCGTAACCTGCCAAACGATGACTATGGGTATTTTATTATACTAACATCCAAGGGCGAAAAGGACGAGGTGGCGGAAGGATTGCGTGCTGGGGCCGATGACTTCCTGACAAAGCCGATAAATGCAGATGAGTTGCGTGCCCGTATTTCGGCGGGTGAACGCATTTTGGATATGCAAGGTGAACTGACATATAAGAACTGCATGATCAGTGAAACTTTAGACGAATTGCAGCGGGTCTATGATTCTCTCGATAAGGATTTAATCGAAGCGAAAAAATTACAGGATTCATTGACCCGCGAAAGGCATAAATCCTTTCCAACCGCAGAACTTTCATTACTTTTAAGATCTAGCGGTCATGTGGGCGGTGACTTGGTTGGGTTCTATCCTGCGGCCAAGAATCACCTTGGTCTGTATGCAATTGACGTTTCTGGTCATGGTATCAGTTCTGCTTTGATGACTGCACGTCTGGCTGGATATCTGTCTGCGTCGGCTCCTGACCAAAATGTAGCATTGGAGCGATTAGAAGATGGCACTTATCAGTCGTTGCCGCCTAGTGAAGTGATAGGGGTTTTGAACGACTTAGTTTTGGACGAAATGGATACAGAGCACTATTTCACTTTGCTTCTTGCAGATGTGAACTTGTTGACGGGTGAAATGGTCCTGGGGCAAGCTGGGCAACCTTACCCTGCAGTACAACGCGCAGATGGGTCGGTTGAACAGAACGGGACAGGTGGGTTTCCGGTTGGCTTGATGTTTGGCATCAAATTTGAGCAGTTCGAAATCCAACTTTTCAAGGGTGATCGTATTTTGATTTTATCAGATGGGGTAACGGAATGCCCTGATCCTGATGGAAAAATGTTTGAAGAAGAAGGCCTTGAAAGGTTGATGAGTGATTTACATGATGTCAAAGGACAGGCATTCCTTGATGCCCTGATCTGGAATCTAATGTCATTTGCGGAAAGCGATGATTTTCCTGATGACGTGTCAGGCATACTTTTTGAATTCAATGGCTAGCTTTATAAACCAAAGAAACCTTCAACAAAATTTCGGTCGCCCTCATTGCCCAATGAAAATGCCGCCTCTGACGGTTCCATGATTGTCGTGAAATGACTTGGCTCAAGGGGCTCGCAAATTTGGCGGGTGGGTTTAGCGACGTAGATATGGCATATCTTTTCAGCCCAAAGATCATATTCGGGCATAAAAACAAATCTGCGAAAAGCTCCCAAGCGCTTAGGTTTTGAAATTCGCCAACCCGTTTCTTCCATCACCTCGCGGTAAAGCGCTTGAGTGGGTGATTCACCTAGATCAATTCCGCCACCTGGTAATTGGATATCGAGCACCTCCCCAATTTGCGCTGTAAGCAAAATTCGCGTTTGAAGTGGCAAGATCGCATAGGCACCAGCGCGCAACGTATAACGTTGGGTGGGCAGTGGTGGTTGACCAAAACGGCGAATCATCTGTGTTCCCCTCTTTTTGTTTGGGTTGTTGGTCTTATATAGACGCGATATGCCAACGGGCAGCGCATAAGGAAACCCCTATGACACTTGAACAAAAAATCGCGTGGGATGATACTGTCCTGCCATTTCTACTTGATGCTGCGGATATCCGGGGGCGCGTTGCGCGTCTTGACGGTGTTTTGGACGGCATCCTGAAACAACATGACTATCCACCGCAGATCGAAGCGTTAGTCGCAGAGATGGCAGTGCTAACGGCTTTGATTGGTCAAACGGTTAAGTTGCGCTGGAAACTGTCTTTGCAGGTTCAGTCCAAAGGTGCCGTCCGTATGATTGCGACAGACTATTACGGTCCCGAAAAGGACGGTCGCCCAGCCCGTATTCGTGCATATGCCAGCTATGATGCAGATCAGTTGACGGATGCTGATCCGTTCGAACAAATTGGTGAAGGTTATTTTGCAGTTATGATCGACCAGGGTAAGGGGATGACCCCGTACCAAGGCATCGCGCCCCTTGAAGGTGGATCACTGGCAGCTTGCGCCCAAGGGTATTTTGCCCAGTCCGAACAGTTGCCAACGCGGTTTTCATTGTCTTTTGGTCGTTCAACCGAACCTGGCCAATCCGAACATTGGCGTGGGGGTGGCGTAATGTTGCAGCACATGCCCAAAGCGTCGCCTTTCGCCAAAACTTCTGAAGGGGCGGGCGCAGTGTTGCAGGAAGATAAGTTACTCGATGTCGACACATCTGAGAATTGGAACCGCGTGAATATACTGCTTGATACGGTGGAAGAGATGGAGTTGATTGGCCCACAGGTCCCACCAAGCGATTTATTGCTGCGTTTGTTTAACGAGGAACAGCCGCGGGTTTATGAGGCACAGCCAATTGAATTTGGGTGCACTTGCTCGGAAGAGCGCGTACGTCAAAGCCTGTCGATCTATTCTGCGCGTGACATCAAAACTATGACGACTGATGAAGGGCGTGTGACAGCAGACTGTCAGTTTTGTGGAATGCACTATGATTTAGACCCCAAGTCAGTTGGGTTTGAGGCAGAGCAAAAGACTGGTGCCTGATCTAATCACATCAATTCGAACGGCGCTGGGCGAGGGTGGTAAGCCATCATCCGATTTCGATTTGAATCCTGATTTTAAGGAACCAGCAGATTGCGTGTTGCGTCCCGCTGGGGTTCTAGCACCTATTATTATGCGGAACGGCATTGCTGAATTGATCCTGACTAAGCGGTCATCGGGGTTAAAGCATCATCCGGGCCAAATTGCTTTCCCGGGCGGCAAGCAGGACGAAGGTGACACTAATGTGATCGCGGCGGCCTTGCGTGAAGCCTATGAAGAAATCGGTCTACCAACGGAATTGGTCGAAGTGCTAGGCACATTACCGAAACACCAAACTGTCACAGGTTTTCAAGTGACGCCTGTGGTCGGCTTGGTCCGCGAAGAATTCTACATTGTACCAGAACCGGGTGAAGTCGAAGAAGTGTTTCGCGTTCCGTTGTCTCATGTTTTGAATCAGGCGAATTATGCAATCCAGTCTCGTCATTGGCGTGGTCAAATGAGGTCTTATTTTGCTGTACCTTATGGACCCTATTACATCTGGGGCGCGACTGCGCGTATGTTGCGGGCATGGACCGACAAAATGAATTGACCTTACCAGCTAACACGCCTTGGCTGAATGATCCCAAAGTGACCCGCGTTTGCGCGGCAATCGCAGCGGGCGGGTACGAAATTTTCTTCGTCGGTGGATGTGTGCGAAATGTGGTGTTGGGTGAAGTGGCAAGCGACATCGACATGTCCACAACTGCCCATCCTGAAGTTGTCATGCAGTTGGCAAAAGATGCGGGCCTTAAGGCGATTCCAACTGGAATAGATCATGGCACAATTACCGTTGTGTCCTCAGGTACTCCGTTTGAAATAACCACCTTTCGGCGCGACGTTGAAACAAATGGCCGGCGTGCTGTGGTTGCTTTCTCCGATAATATTCTTGACGACGCCCGCCGCCGTGATTTTACAATGAACGCACTGTATGCCCGTCTAAGCGGCGAAATCGTTGATCCCTTAGGGGGTATGAAGGACGCTTTGGTGCGGCGAATCCGCTTTATCGAAGACGCAGATCAACGCATTCGCGAAGACTATCTGCGGACGCTGCGGTTTTTCAGGTTTTCCGCGTGGTATGGCGCAGATGATCGGGGCTTTGACTTAGATGCCCTGCATGCGATTTCTTCTAATCTTGATGGTTTGAATACACTGTCTGCTGAACGGATCGGCATGGAGTGTGTGAAACTTTTGTCAGCGCCAGACCCCGCGCCAGCTGTTGCCGCCATGCGCCAAACAGGTGTCTTGAACGTGGTGCTTCAAGGCGCAGACGACACATGGCTTGCGCCATTGATCCATGTCGAAACGGTGCTTGGGCTTTCTGCAAATCCGATGCGCCGGCTTGCTGCGCTGGGCGGTTTTGAAATTGAAAAAACACTGCGCTTGTCCAAAATACAATCGCGCGAACTGGCTCAATACCGTGATGGAATTGGATCAATGGCTGGTTTGCGTGAAGTGGCCTATCGGTTGGGCGCTGATATTGCCAAGGGTGTCTTCGCTTTGCGCTGCGCTTTTGCGGGATCACCACCTGATCTGCGAAAGCTAGACGAAATCGGGATGGCGGCAGTTGCGAAATTCCCAATTAAATCTTCTGATCTAAAGGCAGGTTTCAGAGGTCCAGCACTGGGTCAAAAGCTTAAAGAAATCGAGGCCGAATGGATTGCCTCCAACTTCACCAAAACCAAACTTCAGCTTTTGGGATGACAATAAAAAGTTAATGTTGTACCCAATTCCTAACACACAGGAGGTGTGCGACATGTATCTTGGGATCTGGCATAACCGAATTTGATCGGACCAAACCCACTCTGATGGCTTGATTACATTGTCATCCAACACATGTTTACTCTCTTACTTTAGGCTTCTTTGTGATGTTCAAATTTCTAGAAAACCTTGTTGATCCTTATGCTTCTTACGAAGAAACGGATACACCGCCGACCAAACTTTTCCCCTTTATGTGGGAGTACAGTAAGCCGTTCAAAGCAGTTTTTGCATTCACTGCTGTGATGTCTTTAATCGTCGCCTCAGTTGAGGTTGGGCTGATTTATTACATGGGCCGTGTTGTTGATCTTCTTGGCGGTGACCCTGTGCAAGTTTGGTCCGATTACGGCACTGAATTTATTGTTATGGCGGTTCTTATCCTGACTGTACGCCCGTTGTTGCAGGTCATGGACGTGGCGTTATTAAATAATACCATCCTTCCCAATTTTGGCACCCTGATCCGCTGGCGGGCGCACAAACACGTTTTGCGCCAATCCGTGGGTTGGTTTGAGAACGACTTCGCTGGCCGAATTGCCAACCGGATTATGCAAACGCCACCCGCTGCTGGCGAAGTTGTGTTTCAGGTGTTTGACGCGATCTCGTTCTCGCTTGCGTATTTGATCGGTGCTGCCATCTTGCTGGCCACATCTGATCCGCGTCTTTTGCTGCCGTTGCTTGTGTGGTTTGCCCTTTATAGCCTTCTCATTTCGTGGACTGTTAAACGCGTTGGCCCTGCATCTAAAGCGGCATCTGATGCGCGATCTACTGTGACAGGGCGTGTTGTTGACGCTTATTCGAATATCCATTCGGTCAAGATGTTTGCGCATCACGACCGCGAGTTAGAGTATGCCAAAGATGCGATTGAAGCTACACGCATCACATTTCAAAAAGAGATGCGGATTTTTACAATCATGGACGTCATGTTGGTCACGCTGAACGGTATTTTGATTGTTGGTGTCGTGGGCTGGGCGATCATGTTGTGGATGGACGGTTCGGCTTCTGTTGGTGTCGTTGCCGCGGCCACAGCTTTGACGTTGCGCCTGAATTCGATGACCGGTTGGATTATGTGGGCGTTGACTTCATTCTTCCGCCAACTTGGTGTTGTTGCCGAAGGGATGGAGACGATTGCCCAGCCGATCACACTGATTGATGCACCAAATGCCAAACCTTTGCAGTTGGATAAAGGTCGGATCGAATTGAAGGCTTTGACCCATCACTATGGTCGAGAAAGTGGCGGCTTGAATGCTGTCGATCTGGTGATTGAGCCAGGGCAAAAAATTGGCCTGATTGGCCGTTCTGGTGCGGGTAAGTCCACCTTGGTTAAACTGCTGTTGCGCTTTTATGATCCTGAAAGCGGTCAAATTCTAATCGATGGTCAGGATATCTGTGATGTGACCCAAGACAGCGTGCGCATGAACATTGGAATGGTGCAACAGGACAGCTCGCTGTTGCATCGTTCGGTGCGTGACAACATGCTGTATGGCCGACCTAACGCGACTGAGGCAGAAATTGTTTCCGCTGCGACCCAAGCCGAGGCACATACGTTTATCCAAGATCTAACTGATCCCGAAGGGCGGCGTGGCTATGACGCTCAAGTGGGGGAACGTGGCGTGAAATTGTCGGGTGGTCAGCGTCAGCGTGTGACCTTGGCGCGTGTTATCTTGAAAAACGCGCCGATCCTGTTGCTGGACGAAGCCACAAGTGCGCTGGATAGCGAGGTGGAAGCGGCCATCCAAAGCACTTTATACAGTATGATGGAAGGCAAAACCGTGATCGCAATTGCTCACCGTCTGTCTACGATAGCGCAGATGGATCGTATTTTGGTTTTGGATGAAGGTAAAATTGTCGAAGATGGGGACCACGACGCGCTTTTGGCAAAAGGCGGCCTATATTCTAGATTTTGGGCCCGCCAATCTGGCGGCTTTCTTAAGACCGAGGATGGCACATGAATTTTGCCAATATGATCGATTCGTTCAAACCTGCTGAAGGACCACCACCCCAAGCGTTGGGCGCGTTTATGCGCTGGTGTTTGTCGGGGGCCTGGCCTGCAATGTGGTTGGCCGCCGGATTCTCCGCCATCGCTGGAGCGTTGGAGGTGGGAACGGCGTTGATCCTTGGCATGGTCATTGATGCGACGGTCACGCTTGGGCCTGATGGGTTTTTCTCGGTCTCGAATATTTGGCTTGTGGTTGGATCGCTTGCATTTTTCCTAGTCGCACGGCCTGTGTTGTTTGGTCTGTCTGCAGCCACCAATTCGATCATCGTTCAACCCAGCGTGAACCCTTTGGTTTTGTCGCGCTTGCACCGCTGGACTTTGGGTCAAACCGTAACGTTTTTTGACGATGATTTCGCGGGTCGTATTGCCCAAAAGCAAATGCAATGTGCCCGGGCTGTAACTGATGTTGCATCCGAGGTAATCAACGTGGTTGCCTTTGCGCTTGCGTCATTGTTCGGCTCTGTACTGTTGCTGATTGCGATTGATTGGCGGGTTGCTGTTGGGTTCTTTATTTGGCTGATCCTTTATTTTTCGCTGATCAATTGGTACTTGCCGCGTGTACGTGTTCGGTCTGCTGACCGTGCTGGAAAACGTGCGATGGTGTCGGGCCAAGTCGTCGATACGATCACCAACATCAAGACGGTCAAATTGTTCGCCCATGCAGACCATGAAGATCGTGCAGCACTTGGTGCGATGCGTTCGTTCCGTGAAAGTTCGATCCATTTTGGATATCTCGCAGCGATGTTTCGCTTCGCGCTAATGTCACTGGCGGGCTTGCTGCCTGTATTGCTGTTAGGTGGAACGGTTTTGTTGTGGCAGTCGGGTCAAGCCACTTCTGGTGACATTGTTGCTGCTGGCGCTATCGCGATCCGTATCGCGCAAATGACGGGTTGGGTTAGTTTTACGCTGATGGCGATCTATTCTAACATTGGCGAGATTGAGGACGGGATGCGCACCCTTACTCCGCCTGTTCGTGTTGACGATGTTGTGGATGCACCATCGTTAAAGGTGGTGCAGGGCGAGATTAAATTAACCAACCTTAGCTTTGCCTACGGCCGCGATACGGGTGGCTTGACGGATATTGATCTGACAATTGGCGCGGGTGAAAAGCTGGGAATTGTTGGGGCATCGGGTGCCGGTAAGTCGACCTTGGTTGCGTTGTTACTTCGACTTTACGATCCAGAAAACGGGACCATAGAAATTGACGGCGTGAACACAAAGGCTGTTACCCAAGAAAGCCTGCGTCGCAGCATCGGGATGGTTACGCAGGAAACGGCGATGTTCAACCGTTCGGCCCACGATAACATCATTTACGGCAAACCAGACGCGACTAAGGCCGAAGTTATCGCCGCTGCCCAAAGCGCCGAGGCGCATGATTTCATTCAAGAGCTGCAGGATCATAAAGGCCGTAAGGGATATGACGCCCATCTTGGTGAACGCGGTGTTAAGCTGTCAGGTGGTCAACGCCAGCGGATTGCGTTAGCGCGCGCCATCCTAAAAGACGCACCAATCTTAGTGCTGGACGAGGCGACAAGTGCGCTTGATAGCGAGGTCGAGGCATCGATTCAAACCGCCCTGTCTCGTGTGATGGAAGGTAAAACTGTGCTGGCCATAGCCCACCGTTTGTCAACCTTGACCGAGATGGATCGCATCATGGTTATGGACAATGGCCGCATTATTGAGATTGGCGATCATGACACATTGTTGGCGAAGGGTGGCCTTTATGCCCGCTACTGGGATCGCCAATCTGGCGGCTTCATTAAAACGCAAACTGCGGAATAACGCTTTCGTATTTGCGCGTCTGGCGATAGGGGGGCCGTATGACAGAATATAAAATTATCCGTTTGGGACATCAGGGCGATGGAATCGCCGATGGGCCAGTGTTTGCACCGATGACCTTGCCCGGTGAGATTGTCACCGGAACGCAAGATGGTGATGCGTTAAAGGACGTGCGCATTCAGACGCCTTCGTCTGATCGTGTTGCAGCACCTTGTCGCCATTTCAAATCCTGCGGCGGTTGCCAATTACAGCACGCTAGTGATGATTTTGTGGCCAAGTGGAAGGCTGAAATTGTTGGCCGTGCATTTGCTGCCCACGGTCTTACGCCTGAAATTCGTCCGACTCTCACATCGCCAATCCAGTCTCGCCAACGGGCGACAATTGCAGCCAAACGTACAAAAAGCGGCGCGATGGTTGGGTTTCATGGACGTGCCAGTGGTACGATCATCGAAGTGCCTGATTGCCAGTTGGTTGATCCAAAGATCAAAGCTGGTTTCCCTATCGCTGAAGAATTGGCGATGATCGGGACCAGCCGTAAGGCTGCATTGGCTGTCACGCTGACGGTTTCCGAGGATGGGTTAGACGCGTCCGTTCAAGGCGGCAAACCGCTAGATGGGCCTTTGCGGTCTGAATTGGCGCAGCTTTGTGATCGCAGTGGTATGGCCCGTTTGACATGGGATGATGAGGTGGTTGCGATGCGTACTCCTCCCCGTCATGCGTTTGGTAAAGCAAAAGTTGTTGTGCCGGCAGGCGGTTTTTTGCAGGCAACGGCGCACGGTGCCGCGACATTGCAAACCTTGGTTGGCGAAATCGTTAGTGGCAGCAAACGTGTTGCTGACTTGTTTGCGGGAAGTGGCACCTTTGCTTTGCCGCTGGCTGAAACTTCTGAAGTTCACGCTGTTGAGGGTGACAAGGCGATGATCGATGCTCTTGATCAAGGGTGGCGCATGGCGATTGGTCTGAAAGCAGTCACATCTGAAACACGTGACTTGTTCCGCCGTCCGTTGTTGCCGGATGAATTAGCACGCTTTGACGCTGTTGTACTTGATCCGCCACGTGCGGGTGCTGTCGCACAGATTGAAGAGCTGGTGAAATCAACCGTGCCCGTGATTGCGTATATCTCGTGCAACCCAATTACCTTTGCGCGTGATGCTGCGTTGTTGACTGAGGCGGGATATGTTTTGGAATGGGTGCAGCCAGTTGATCAGTTCCGCTGGTCTTCACATGTTGAATTGATCGGCTCGTTCAAGCGCATTGGTGCAAAGGCAATCAAACCTAAGCTCACTATCGGGTGATCCACACCTTTGTTCTACACCTTAAGGCTTTGTGGGTGTTATCAACCTGTCATGTTTAAAACTAACCGAGTGATATTATGAAACGCAGGCATTTGATCCTCGCTGGTATGGCAACAGCAATCGTTGGTGCGTGCGGTACCAAGAGCAGGTTCAAATCTTACTCTGGGCCTGAAGTCACATATGTTGTGGTGAACAAGGCGGATCGAAAAATGTTCCTCCTTCACAAAAATCGTGTTTTGGAAGAATTTGACTTCGACCTGGGATTTGCACCTATTGGCAACAAATTCTTTGAAGGTGATGGGCGTACGCCTGAGGGCAATTATTTTATCGACCGCCGAAATCCAAACAGTAAGTTTCATCTGTCGCTTGGTATTTCATATCCAAATGCACAAGATCGGGCCCAAGCCAAAGCGCTGGGCAAACCACCCGGTGGTGATATCTTTATTCATGGAAAATCAGAGCGCAAAACATTAGGCAAAAACGATTGGACGTGGGGCTGCATCGCTGTACCCAATCGCGAGATGGAATTGATCTATGCGATGGTCAAAGATGGTACACCAATTCAGATCAATCCTTGATGTGCGTTGGCAGGCGTCACCCCGCAAAAGCTGAATTCATTTTATCCTTCTGCGGCAACAAGCGTTTCGTCGTCGTCAGATGTTGCGGTCTCGTCTGAAATAACGACAGGAACCAAACGGCTGGCTGATGGGTTCGCTGCTGGAATAAGGGGCGAAGTTGACGGGTTCCCCATGATCAAAGTCCACCAAATTTTGCCGCTAGATTCTTGGAACCATGCAAACCCCATGTCTGCAGCGTTTGGTGAAACGATTGTGCGGCGTGTGTCGGCTTGGTCAATCCATGCAGCCAATGTTTCCAGTTCGGCTTCATAGCTTTCTGAAATGTTTTCACCAACCACCTGACCAGTGTATCCAACCCGTTGAACGCGATCGATAGGTGATGAGCCGTCAGATCCAAAATGCCAAGGGCGGTTTTGGGTTGCCATATCGCGGGAATGTGTTGCGGCAGCCGCGTTCAATTGCGGGTTTAGCGTGACAGGTGCAATACCTTGTGCGTTGCGCAGGGCGTTGACCGAATCAAGCATGCGAAACTGAAGCTTTCCAGTATCGCCGTTTCTAATCCTGTATACTTTCGTTGCTGGCTTCCCATCGCGACCCAATTGCGGTGCGGCTGGGGTACATGCAGAAAGTATGATCAATCCGGCCACCATTATTGCGATCAGTCTGACCATTTTTTTGCTCCACTCAAAAAATATATGTCAGTCCCCATAGCGTGGGTTGCGTTGCATTTCAAACGCACATCGGCGTGAGCCCGCACAATAACGGTTGTTTGATTTGCGAGTGCGTCTTTCGCGCAATAAAGTACGCCTTAAGGCAAGAGTTTATGCGATGGAGAGACAAAAATGTCCAAAATTCTATTTGAAACACCTACACGCCGCGCGTTCCTGACGGGAACGGCTGCTGTTTTGGCAACCCCAGCGTTGGCTCAGACCAACAATCTTCCTGGATATGCGGAACGTGACCAGACAGAATCAGTGCGTCGCAATATTTCAAGCTTTCGTACGCTAGATTGGCGTCCTTACTTCGAAAACACAAGAAACGGTGCGATTCTTGTCGATATCGACAGCCGCGCTGTTCATTTTTGGAACGAGGCGCAAACAGAATATAAATTATATCCGTCCAGTGTTCCATTAACGGATGATCTTACCCGCCGTGGTCGTACTTCTGTTACACGCAAGGTGGATGGGCCTAGCTGGCGTCCAACGCCGTCTATGCTGGAGCGGAATCCTGAATGGCCAAAATTTATCGGGCCAGGCCCTGAGAACCCATTGGGAACACACGCACTTTACCTAAGCTGGACGTATTACCGTATTCACGGAACACACGACACGCGCAAAATTGGCCGTAAATCGTCGAACGGGTGCATTGGTTTGTATAATGAACACATCGCTGAACTGTTCTCAAAAACCCAAGTGGGCACACAAGTGTTGCTAATTTGACGAAATAACGGCTTTTCCTCGATTATAATCGCGAAATTGGGTTTGCAATCCCTAAAAAAAATTGTTTACACAATTACACGAGGCAAGTCTTGGGTGCGCACCCAGTGAAAATGCTGTTTGCGCCTAATCTGGAGAATAATTATGAAAAAACTAGTACTCGCAGCCGCTTTGACAGCCGCAGCATCAACAGCTTTTGCTGGTTCCGTAGCAGAGCCAATCATCGAAGCACCAGTAATCATCGAAGAAGCAGGTTCTTCTTCTTCCGGTATATTGATGCCTTTGGTTCTTTTGGCCTTGGTTGCAGCTGCTGTATCATCGGACTAAGTCGCGCTAACGAACTAAAAATTTAAAGGGCGGTGTTGCAAAACACCGCCTTTTTTACGTTTAAGGCCTTCTTTTCAGAAAAATCTGTTCAGGGGCCCACTTGAGGCCCCTGTTCATTCGGCGGCTGATCAGTCCAGCCAACCCTTCAAGTTCCGTTCAATCACAGACCCAAGTGCCGCAATGTGCGCGTCGTCGTCGTTTAAGCAGGGGATGTAGGTAAAGTGTTCGCCACCTGCATGTTCAAAGCTTTCTTTGATCTCTTCATTGATTTCTTCGAGTGTCTCAATGCAGTCAGACGAAAACGCGGGTGCGCAGATTGCGATATTTTTCTTACCTGCTTCTGCCAACCGTGCGACTTCTTCAACGGTATAAGGCTTTAGCCATTCCTCACGGCCAAATATGGATTGGAATGTGGTCATAATCTCGGTGTCTTTCCACCCCAAGCGCTCTTTCAACAGACGAGTCGTTTTCTGGCATTGGCAATGATATGGATCGCCTTCCATCAAATATCGGATAGGAACGCCGTGATAGGAACACACCAGAACGTCTGGGCGTGTCTCTAGGTTTGCATATGCCTTCTCAATAGATTTTGCCAAGGTGTCGATATATTCGGGGTCATCAAAATATGGCTGCACAGTACGTGAAGTTGGCTGCCATTTTTCCTTCATAAGTGCGCGGAAGAATTCATCATTTGCCGTGGCTGATGTTGCGCCAGCGTATTGCGGGTAAAGTGGAAAGAACAAGATTTTCTGGCATCCGGCCTTTGTCATTTCGCGGACCTTAGACTTGATAGATGGATTGCCATAACGCATTGCAAAATCAACCATCACATCATCGCCGTACCGTGCCTGCATCGCGGTCTTAATCTTAGCAGTCTGTGCCTTAGTAATCGTCAACAACGGGCTTTCATTTTCAGCCTCGTTCCAGATGGATTTATAGGCGGCCCCTGATGAAAACGGACGCCTCGTCAGAATGATCAATTGTAGCAATGGCTGCCAAATCCAAGGGCTGTAATCGACAACGCGTTTGTCTGACAGGAATTCACTGAGGTAGCGGCGCATCGACCAATAGTCATAATTGTCTGGCGTTCCCAAGTTTGACAGCAAAATACCAACCTTAGGCGCTTTTACCGTTGGGTGGTCCGCCTCGGCATGTGTCGGGACTGTTGCGTTGTCATTCGGTGTGTCTGTGGCGTCCAACATATCATTCTTTCAATTCATTGTTTGAAGATCAGATAACTGCTTTTGGGCATAGGTCAATCTGACAGCGGCTTTTCTTCGGTTTTTAGGGCATCAGCGAGGCGGGCACTGGCTGAACCTGGCCGCAATGCTTTTTGTTGGCTTTGGTCTGGTGACCAACCTGTAAGGTATAGGATTTCAAAGGTGGCGTTGATGCCGCCTTGTGACGCAGGGAATGTGGTTTGGTATAATTCGTTTGCACGCTCAAAGACAGTGCGGCGAGTGGCAGTGCGCAGGCGCGTATTCAGTGCGTTGGTTTCGCCCATGCCACGCAAGTCATGCATAAGGTGCCAAATGTCGCGATAAACGACGGTGGATTTCTGGGTATCAGCAACGGGCAACGCCAGACCTGCGCGTTGTAGTAGCCCGCCCATATCGCGGATTTCGCCCATCGGTGCGACGCGGGGGGAAAGGCCGTCAGTCATTTCAATTTCGGCTTGCCCTAAACAACTGCGCAGTTCGTGCAGGGTTTCACCGCCAAAGCTGGCTGAAAGGAATAATCCGTCAGGCTTTAATGCGCGACGGCATTGGATGATTTGACCAACGGGGTCGTTGGCCCACTGTAATCCAAGAGCGTGAATAACAACGTCATACGAACTTAGGGCAAGATTTATCGTTTCATCATCCGTGACCGACGTCGCGTTTGGTAGGGTGTTTGACCAATATTCGGGAAAACCACTGACAACGGCCATGGAATTAAACGGCCTATTAACCATACTCATACGATCCTGCATCTCGTCTGATGCCAAATCATGCAGGAATAGTCCGTCAGCCACAGCGCGAGCGCGGTGCAGATGTAGGGATTTTGAATCGGTTAGGAGTATTGGTGATGTCATGGAGTGTTAGATAGAATGGACAGCGGCACAATTCAAACAGCTCTTCGGCTGATCTACCCGCCAAGGTGCCTTACTTGTTCAACAATGGTTGATAGCGACTTTGGCCTTTGTGGTCCTTGTTGGCGTGATACCCGGTTTATTGGGGGGGCAGTGTGTGATGGGTGTGGAGCGCCTTTGATGGGTGATGATGCATCTGGCGAGGTTCATTGTGATGATTGCATTAAGACTACCCGCCCTTGGCAGCAAGGTCGGTCTGCGTTGCTTTATAAAGATAACGGGAGGTGGGTTGTTTTGGGCTTAAAGCACGGTGATCGCCAGGATGTTGTTGGACCCGCATCAAAGTGGATGGCCGCTGCCGCGCGTGAGATTGCCAAGCCCAATATGCTGGTTGTTCCAGTCCCATTGCATTGGAGTAGGCTGTTAAAGCGCCGATACAATCAGGCTGCTTTGCTTGCACAGGGCGTGGCGGCTCAGCTTGATCTTGCGTGGTGTCCCGAGTCATTGAAGCGTCTAAAACGGACGCGCTCCTTAGATGGCATGGGGCGCGACGCGCGGTTTGCACACCTTGAGGGCGTGATAAATGCGCACCCAAGGCGAAGGCGTCGTATGATTGGGCGCTCTGTCCTTTTGGTGGATGATGTAATGACCTCTGGCGCGACTTTGGCGGCTGCAACGGATGCGTGCCTAATGGGTGGTGCCGCAAATGTTAGCGTTCTAACACTGGCGCGGGTGACAAAAGATGCTTAGGTCTCTCGTAACTTAATTTTACGAAGGACCATGAGTCATGAAAAAGGTTGAAATCTATTCCTCCCCACTTTGTGGATTTTGCCATGCGGCAAAGCGTTTGTTAAACAGCAAGGGTGTGAAATTTTCGGAAACTGACGTGTTGGCGCTGCCTGCCAAGAAGACCGAAATGATCCAGCGGGCCAATGGTGGACGTACTGTTCCGCAAATCTTTATTGGCGAAATACATATCGGTGGGTTCGACGATTTGAATGCGCTTGAGCGTGCAGGCAAGTTGGATGATATTTTGGCAGCTTGATGCGAGCCGCAATTTTACAATTGAACGCCTCTGATGACCCGTCGGAGAATCTGCTGCATACATTGGTGATGGTGCGGCAGGCCGTAACTGATGGTGCTGAATTTGTATTCACACCTGAGGTCACAAATTGCCTTTCGACCAGTCGGTCACGTCAGAACGATGTTTTACATCATCAAGTTGATGACCCGACATTAGCTGAATTGTGCAATTTGGCCCGTGAATTGTACATTTCTATCTCGATAGGGTCACTGGCTTTGAAGACGGATGATGCGGATGGGCGGTTTGCCAACCGTTCGTTTCTTATCAACCCAATGGGCGAAATCACTGGGCAGTATGATAAAATCCATATGTTTGATGTTCAGATTTCTGAAACCGAGACTTATCGCGAATCTGCTGGATATAGGCCAGGTGAAAAAGCTGTTATTGCTGACACTGCGTTGGGCAAAATTGGCATGGCAGTTTGCTACGATATGCGGTTTCCGCTGCTGGCAAATGCGTTGGCGATTGCGGGGGCAGAAACCCTGCTTTATCCGGCGGCGTTTTCTCCGATTACAGGTGCCGCACATTGGCACAGCTTGTTACGAGCGCGCGCGATTGAGACGGGATGTTACGTGATTGCTGCTGCCCAAACAGGCACACACCCGACATCAGGTCCAAAGGCGCGTACGACGTATGGTCACTCCCTTGTTGTAGACCCGTGGGGGCAGGTAATCCTTGACGCAGGGACGGATGCTGGCGTTTATGTATTTGATGTAGAAATGAAAAACGTAGCTAAGGCGCGGCAAAAAGTGCCCGCTTTGCTGAATGCCCGGCCCTTCAAGGCTCCATAACTAAGTTTTTAAGCAATGAGTACGGACAAGAATGCGCTTGCGATTTCGCTTTTTAGCGAGATTTTGGCGGCGGACCAAAAGGTCCGTTATCGCCTGAGTAGTGTGTTGCCCAAAGGCATGGAAATATCGCATTTTTCGGTTCTTAACCACCTTGCTTGGCACGACGGGGAACGCAGTCCTGCCCAATTGGCTGAAACATTCAACGTGACACGCGGCGCGATCACTAACACTCTAGGTAAATTGGAGTGGGCGGGGTATATTCACATTCGCCCCGATTGGGATGATGCGCGACGTAAAATAATTTCGATCAGCCCTGCTGGTCGCCGAGCGCGTGATCAGGCGTTAAATTCAATCGCGCCAATCGTCGATAACGTGATCGAGCAGTTGGGCGAAGAACGCGTACGTGCCACCCTGCCCATTTTGCGCGAGTTGCGAAAGCAGCTTTAAGCGGGTTTCGTGCTGGCAGTTACATAATTCACGCTAAGATCACGATCAGACAAGCGCCATCCCCATGTTAGCGGATTAAAGACAAATCCTTGGCGATCTACAGGTTCCATTCCTGATTTGGATAACAGGTCAAACAACTCATCCGGCGTGATAAACTTGTTCCATTCGTGCGTACCTTTTGGAAGCCAACGCATCACATGCTCGGCCCCGATAATGGCAAACATAAACGATTTCGGATTGCGGTTGATGGTCGAACAGATGTGCAACCCACCTGGCTTTAACAACTCTTGGCATGCGGTCAGATAGGCCAAAGGATCAGCAACGTGTTCGACCACCTCCATGTTTATGACAACGTCGAATCGCTCTCCCTCAGTAACCATCGCTTCGGCTGTGGTGTGGCGATAGTCGATATTCAGACCTGATTGTGCTGCGTGGGCCGCAGCCACAGGAATATTTCTTTCGGCGGCGTCGACCCCGATAATTTCAGCACCCAAACGCGCCATTGGTTCGGACAGCAATCCTCCGCCACAGCCGATGTCTAGGATGCGCAGGCCCTTGAAAGTGTTTGGAACAGACAAATCGCGATCATATTCGCCTGCGATTTGGGATGTGATGTAATCTAACCGACAAGGATTCAGCATGTGCAACGGTTTGAATTTACCGTTGGGATCCCACCATTCGGTGGCCATTGCCTCAAATTTAGCAACTTCTAATGGGTCCACGGTGGTTTGATGCGCTTGCATTTTGATCTCCATGTGTTTTCTTTGCGTCTTATTATTTATGTAGGGCTGTAATGGACAAACACACGGACCAAAAGCGCGCAGTGCAATATCTATACCCGCCGATCGATCCCTTCGATCAGCGAATGATGGATGTTGGGCAGGGCCACCGCATATACGTCGAGCAATGCGGCAATCCGAATGGCATTCCAGTTGTGGTGCTACACGGTGGACCTGGCGGCGGATGTAGTCCTGCGATGCGTCGTTATTTTGACCCATTGGTGTATCGCGTAATTTTGTTTGATCAACGCGGGTGTGGCCGTTCAACACCGCACGCGTCGGTCACAGATAACACAACTTGGCATTTGGTCGATGATATCGAAGCGATCCGCAAATCGATCAACATTGAAGCGTGGTGTGTGTTTGGTGGCAGCTGGGGTGCCACGCTTTCCTTGATTTACGCCCAAGCGCATCCTGATCGTACGACACACCTGATTTTGCGGGGTGTGTTCTTGATGACCCAGACCGAGTTGGATTGGTTCTACGGCGGTGGTGCTGGCAAGTTCTGGCCCGAAGTTTGGGCGCGGTTTGTCGATCTGATCCCCAAAGACGAACACGATGATCTAATTGAAGCCTATGCAAAACGCTTGTTTTCCGGCGATACTCCAACTGAGATCAAGTATGCCAAGGCATGGTCGTCTTGGGAAAACGCCCTGGCGTCGATCAATTCTAACGGTAACGGCGGTGATGCGCCCGGTGAATATGCCCGCGCCTTTGCGCGACTTGAAAACCATTATTTCGTCAATGCAGGTTTCTTAGATACGGATGGCCAAATTTTGGAAAACATGGATCGCATCGCACATATTCCGGGTGTGATAGTTCAGGGACGTTACGACATGATCTGCCCGCCCCAAGCCGCTTATTCCATCGCGCAGGTCTGGCCCGCGTCTGAATTGAAAATGGTGCGCAATGCTGGCCATACCTTGTCCGAACCGGGTATTACGGCTGCATTGGTCGATGCAATGGATCGGATTGCTGTCCAATGACCCGTATTGATCGTCGCCTTCTATTTACATCAGGTGCCGCCGCTGCATTGCTTGCAGCAACGGGCGTTTCAGCCCAAGTCGCTCCACACCGCGGGGGGCGTTTGCGGGCTGCGTTGTCTGGCGCCAATCGTGATGATCATTGGGGCGCAACGGACAACCTGTTCATGCAGGCAGCGCGTGGGGCTGTGTTTGAAACGCTAACCGAAATTGTAGGCGACGGTACGCTTCGTGGTGACATCGCGCAGTCGTGGGAAACCTTGGATGGTGGCACGACGTGGGTGTTTGACCTGAATCCTTCGGTGAAATTTCACGACGATGTAGATTTGCACGTTGATGATGTTGTCGCATTGTTTGAACGGCATATCGTATTGGATGTGTCAGGTGTGAAAGCCAAGGGGAAAAATTGTGTTATGGTGACGTTGAACGCTGCCAATCAAAGTTTCCCCTATCAATTGGCTGATCCTGAGTTCGCCGTTTTGCCGCGGCAAGCGGAGCGGAAGGCCGCTGGTATCGGGACTGGATTGTACCGTGTTCAAAAGTTTCATGCGGGTCAGCATTTTATTGGTGCACGCGTTGCCAAACATCGCAAGGATACTTTGGCAGGTTGGTTTGATTATATTGAGTTAACGTCTATTTCGTCCGAACAGGTCCGCGCCGAGGCTTTGCGCAAGGGCATGATTGACGTTGCTGACATAACGGTGCTTGATGATTACTCTGATCCCACTGAATATCAATTTTTGCCAAGTACACATGCGACCAAACAAATTGCCTGCCGCACGATATTTGTACCAAATGTGATTGGAACAACTTGGGAGTTGGATAACACACGTATGGCGACGCGGTGGTGGATGGCCTGAAGTTAAGGGGGGTTGTAGACTCAACCTTTCAAGCGTATATGCAGATCAATAGCGGCGTGTTGGGGTCCAAACCTAACGCACCACCGGATAAGTCAACGGGCCGCGCGCCCGTTTTTTTGTGCTTAATTGCTAGATGGATAATATGACCAACGACCTGATTGCCAAAGCTGCCATTGACCGCCGTATGGCCGAGATCATCACCCCTGTGATTGAAGATCTCGGTTACGAATTGGTGCGCGTGCGGCTGATGACTGGTAAAAACACGATCCTGCAAATTATGGCTGACAAGCCTGAGGGCGGGATTGAAGTTGATGATTGTGCTAAAATCTCGACCGCTGTTGGGGCAACTTTGGACGTCGAAGATCCTATTGTTGAAGAGTACGCATTGGAAGTGTCTAGCCCCGGAATTGACCGTCCGTTAACACGTCTTAAGGACTTCGAAAACTTTGAGGGATATGAGGTTAAAATTGAAACGACCGAGCTGATCGATGGCCGCCGCCGCTTTAAAGGGCAACTGGCAGGAATCGATGGTAATGACGTTTTGATCAATGTTGAAGAAGGAACAATTGGTCTTCAGTTTAATTGGTTAAGTGATGCCAAGCTGGTGCTGACTGATGAATTGATTGCTGAAATGCTACGCCAGCGCAAAGCCGCAGGCATACTGAATAAAAATGCACTAAACGAAGATACGTTTGATGAGATCGAGACCGAAGCGTCCGACGAGGGAGAAAACTGATGGCTATTACATCTGCAAACCAGCTTGAGCTGTTGCAAACTGCTGAAGCGGTAGCGCGTGAAAAGATGATCGAACCTGGTTTGGTTATTGAAGCAATGGAAGAATCGCTCTCGCGTGCGGCGAAATCCCGTTACGGTGCTGAGATGGATATTCGCGTCGCAATTGATCGCAAGAATGGCAAAGCTACGTTTACACGCGTTCGTACGGTTGTGGCCGAGGATGAGTTGGAAAACTATCAGGCTGAGTTTACGGTTGAGCAAGCCAAGCAATATATGGCTAATCCCGAGGTTGGTCAGGAATTTATCGAAGAAGTACCACCAGTAGAAATGGGTCGCATCGCGGCGCAATCTGCCAAGCAGGTTATCTTGCAGAAAATTCGCGAAGCTGAACGTGATCGCCAATACGAAGAATTCAAAGATCGCGCTGGCACAATTATCAACGGCTTGGTCAAACGCGAAGAGTACGGCAACGTTATCGTCGATGTGGGCGCTGGCGAAGCGATCCTTCGCCGCAACGAGAAAATCGGCCGCGAATCGTATCGCCCGAACGATCGCATCCGCGTTTACATCAAGGAAGTGCGCCGCGAACAACGTGGTCCGCAAATCTTCTTATCTCGTACATCACCGGAATTCATGTCCGAGCTGTTCAAGATGGAAGTTCCAGAAATCTATGACGGCATTATCGAGATCAAGGCGGTTGCCCGCGATCCCGGTTCCCGCGCCAAGATTGCAGTGATTTCGCACGACGGATCCATCGATCCGGTTGGTGCATGTGTTGGTATGCGTGGTTCGCGTGTTCAGGCTGTTGTGAACGAATTACAGGGCGAAAAGATCGACATCATTCCGTGGAATGAAGATCAGCCAACGTTCCTTGTGAATGCACTGCAGCCAGCCGAAGTCTCCAAAGTTGTTTTGGATGAAGAGGCAGGCAAGATTGAAGTTGTTGTTCCTGAAGAACAGCTTTCCTTGGCGATTGGCCGTCGTGGACAAAACGTACGTTTGGCATCACAACTTACGGGTCTTGATATCGACATCATGACCGAAGCAGATGAATCTGCACGGCGTCAAAAAGAATTCGAAGGCCGTACCAAATTGTTCATGGACAACTTGGACCTTGATGAATTCTTCGCACAGTTGCTGGTGGCCGAAGGATTCACCAACCTTGAAGAAGTTGCATATGTCGAAGTTGGCGAGCTGTTGGTTATCGACGGTGTCGACGAAGGTACCGCTGGTGAATTGCAGGCCCGTGCCCGCGATGTGCTGGAAGCACAGAATAAAGCAGCCTTGGATGCAGCCCGTGCGCTGGGCGTCGAAGACAGTCTTATTGAATTCGAAGGCCTAACACCCCAAATGCTAGAAGCGTTGGCAAAAGATGATGTGAAAACATTGGAAGATTTTGCAACCTGCGCGGACTGGGAATTGGCCGGCGGATGGACAACAGACAATGGTGAACGCATAAAAGATAATGGGGTTCTTGAACCATTCGGTATTGAGCTGGAAGAGGCGCAAAACATGATCATGACAGCCCGTGTTGCATTGGGTTGGGTTGATATCGCCGATTTGGCAGAAGACGAAGTAGAAGTTGACGCGGAGGAATCCGAAGCCTGATGTCGGGCTTCGGGAGTTCCTGATGGGTCGCGGTGGCGTCACAAAAGACCGGGAAGACGGTCCAGATCGCAAGTGCATTGCCACGGGCGAAGTACAACCTAAGTATGGGTTGATCCGCTTCGTCGTGGGACCAGAAGATGTGATTTACCCTGATATTTCGGGGAAATTGCCGGGCCGTGGTGTCTATGTTGCGGCGGACCGTGATGCGCTGCAAATGGCTGTGGATAAAAAACTGTTTTCGCGCGGTGCCAAACAACAGGTCAAGATACCTGATGACTTGGTGGATGAAGTAGAACGCCAATTGGCGCGTAAAGTGGTCGATCTGATCGCAATGTCGCGCAAGGCGGGTTCGGCTGTTGCTGGGTACGAAAAGACCAAGGCATGGCTACAATCAGAAGAAGCACAAGTCTTGTTTCAGGCCGTTGATGGGTCTGGCCGGGGCAAATCGAAATTGAGTACACCGCACTATGGAAGCTACATTGGGTGGCTTACATCGGAAGAATTGGGTTTGGCGTTCGGACGCCAAATCGTAATACATGGGGCGCTCGCCTCTGGTGGACTCACCAAACGTGTTGTAGAGGAAGCCCAAAGACTACGGGGCGTGCGACGCGCAAGTATAGATGGCGAGGTTTCTGACCCCGCCCATCTGAAAGGATAGACGAGCTAAATGAGCGATACAGACGGTAAAAAGACATTGGGTCTTGGCGGTGGCGCACGGCCAGGAAATGTTAAACAAAGCTTCAGCCATGGGCGGACTAAGAACGTCGTCGTAGAAACCAAACGCAAGCGCGTTGTGGTCCCAAAGCCTGGTGCTGCCAACAAAGCTGGTGCAGCGGCACCTTTGGGAGTTGCCTCTCCTTCCAAGCGCCCAGCAGGCATTTCTGATGCTCAGATGGAGCGTCGCCTGAAAGCTGTTCAAGCTGCCAAGGCACGTGAAGTTGAAGATCAAGCAGCGCGAGAAGCCGATGACAAAGCCCGCGCAGAAGATCGCGAGCGCCGTCGTGCTGAAATCGATGCCAAAGAGGCAGAAGAAAAAGCACGCCTAGAAAGCCTGAAAGCGAAAGCTGAAGAAGAGGCGTTCAAAGCCAAAGAAGCAGAAGCAGCGGCCCAAGCGGCTGCGGCACCTGCTACTGCGGCAACGCCCGCTGCGGCGCGTCCAACGCCAAACCGCAATGCACCTTTACCACCAGCAACACCACGCAAAAACGAGCGTGATGCACAAGCACGGCCTAAATCGGCAAATGATGGCCGCCGCGGCGGCAAGCTGACGGTGAACCAGGCATTGACAGGCGGCGCTGGTCGGCATCGTTCAATGGCATCTATGAAGCGTAAACAGGAACGCGCACGTCAAAAAGCGATGGGCGGCACGGTTGAGCGCGAAAAGGTATTGCGTACAGTGAACCTGCCTGAGGCCATCGTGGTTTCAGAGTTGGCGGCACGTATGACGGAACGCGTTGGCGATGTTGTAAAAGCACTCATGCAAATGGACATGATGGTCACGCAAAACGAAACGATTGACGCGGATACAGCTGAGCTGATCATTCAGGAATTTGGTCACACAGTGAACCGTGTTTCTGATGCGGACGTTGAAGACGTGATTAACGTTGTTGAAGAAAAAGATGAAGATCTGAAGCCACGTGCACCGGTCATTACGATCATGGGCCACGTTGACCACGGTAAAACATCCTTGTTGGATGCCCTTCGTGGCGCAAAAGTTGTGTCTGGCGAAGCCGGCGGCATCACGCAGCACATCGGTGCTTATCAGGTCAAAACCGAAGGCGGCACTGAGTTGACGTTCCTTGATACACCAGGCCACGCGGCGTTTACGTCAATGCGGTCTCGTGGTGCACAGGTTACCGATATTGTTGTTCTGGTGGTTGCGGCGGATGATGCTGTGATGCCACAAACAATCGAGGCGATTGCCCACGCGAAAGCGGCAAACGTTCCAATGATTGTGGCGATCAACAAGATCGACAAACACGAAGCTAACCCGCAAAAAGTACGTACAGATTTGCTGCAACACGAAGTTGTTGTTGAGGCGATGTCTGGTGATGTTCAGGACGTTGAAGTGTCCGCCCAAACGGGTCAGGGCCTTGATAAACTGCTTGAAGCCATCGCATTACAGTCCGAGATTTTGGAATTGAAAGCCAACCCAGATCGCGCCGCCCAAGGTGCCGTGATTGAAGCGAAGCTTGATGTTGGCCGCGGTCCTGTGGCCACGGTTCTGATCCAAGCAGGTACTTTGCGTCTAGGTGACATTTTTGTTGTCGGAGAGAAATATGGTAAAGTTCGTGCGCTGATTAACGACAAAGGCGAACGTATCAAAGAAGCCGGCCCATCGCAGCCTGTTGAGGTCCTTGGCCTAAACGGGACACCTGCTGCGGGTGACGTTTTGAACGTGACTGAAACGGATTCGCAGGCCCGTGAGATTGCGGAATACCGTGAGAAAGCGGCCAAAGACAAACGCGCAACAGCTGGTGCAGCAACGACGCTGGAACAGTTGATGGCGAATGCCAAAACAGACAAGAACGTCAGCGAATTGCCAATCGTGGTGAAAGCGGACGTTCAGGGTTCTGCTGAAGCGATCCTTCAGGCCATGGAAAAAATTGGCAACGATGAAGTCCGCGTTCGTGTTCTACACTCCGGTGTTGGCGCGATCACGGAAACAGATGTTGGGTTGGCTGAAGCATCCGGTGCTCCAGTTATTGGCTTTAACGTGCGTGCAAACGCATCGGCACGTAACACCGCGCACCAAAAAGGTGTTGAAATCCGTTACTACTCGGTCATCTACGACCTTGTTGACGATATCAAAGCGGCGGCTTCTGGCCTGCTAAGCGCAGAAATTAGAGAGAACTTTATTGGTTACGCAACCATTAAAGAGGTCTTTAAGGTTACTGGCGTCGGCAAGGTTGCTGGTTGTATGGTTACTGAAGGTGTGGCGCGTCGTTCTGCAGGTGTACGTCTGTTGCGTGACAACGTGGTTATCCACGAGGGCACACTGAAAACGCTGAAGCGCTTCAAGGACGAAGTTGCTGACGTTAAATCTGGTTATGAATGTGGGATGGCGTTCGAACGCTATGAAGACATTCGCGCGGATGACGTGATCGAGATCTTTGAACGTGAAGAGATTATTCGTACCCTCGATTAAGATTTTCGAATGACAAAATAAAAAGGGGAAGGCATTGGCCTTCCCCTTTTTTCGTTTCCGCAATCGAGTTGTTTATAGCCAGTCCCGCAGGATTGGGATCAACGGAATATCGGCTGCTGGCATTGGATAATCTCGTAGTTGATTAGGACGTACCCATTTCAAAGTCTGCTTCTCACGGGGCATTGGAGTGCCCTCCCACTTGCGGCAGGCGAACAGTGGCATCAGCAAGTGGAAATCATCATAGCTGTGGCTGGCGAACGTCAGCGGGGCAAGGCAACTTTGCCAGGTGTTAATCCCCAGCTCTTCCTCAAGCTCACGGATCAGCGCAATTTCGGGTGTTTCGTTTGCTTCAACTTTGCCACCGGGGAATTCCCATAGGCCAGCCATAGATTTGCCTTCTGGTCGTTGGGCCAATAACACACGTCCATCAACGTCGATCAATGCGACTGCAGAAACCAGAACAACCTTCATTTACGCATCTCCCACCCGGCTTTCACGACCGATAATCGGCGTTGATCTCGATATATCCGTGGGTCAAATCACAGGTCCAAACGGTTGCTGTCCCATCGCCCATGCCCAGATCGACGGTGATGTCGATCTTCTGTTTTTTCATCAGGGCAGCAGCGTTTGCTTCGACGTAATCTGGGTTTACCCAACCTTTGGTCGCGACGTTTACATCACCAAAAGAGATCGAAATGAGGTCGCGGTCAGCTGGCGCGCCAGACTTTCCAATCGCCATAACGATCCGACCCCAATTCGGATCTTCGCCAGCAATGGCAGTTTTGACCAAAGGTGAGTTCGCGATCGCTAAGGCATGTGTACGTGCAATTTTATCGTCTACCGCACCTGTAACGCATACCTCAACCAGCTTGGTTGCTCCTTCGCCGTCGCGAACGACTTGCTGCGCAAGGTCCAACATCAAAGTGTGTAAGGCATCTGCGAAATTCTGGTTGTCTGCTGCATCGATGCCAGAGGCACCAGTCGCTGCCATTAGCACCGTGTCAGATGTTGATGTGTCGCTGTCTACGGTGATGCAATTGAAAGTACGATCTGAGATTTCAGCGACCAAAAATTGCAACGCAGATTGTTCAAATACGGCATCGGTGAAAATGTATACCAGCATGGTGGCCATATCGGGCGCGATCATGCCAGAGCCTTTGGCAATCCCGACTATTTGTACATTTTTGCCATCAATTTGTACCGTTTGATGGGCACCTTTGGCAAATGTATCGGTGGTCATGATCGCTTGCGCTGCTGCTTCAATCGCGCTCGCGTCTTGACTATCGTTTAGGACCGCAAGGTTTTCCGTAATCCGCTCGTGTGCAAGTGGTTCACCGATGACACCAGTTGACGAGGTAAAGACGCGATTTACAGGAACGTCACAAGCGCTTGAGACCGCATCGCAAATCGCGGTGACGGATGCTTGGCCATTCTTGCCTGTGAAGGCATTGGCGTTTCCTGAGTTCACAAGGATCGCCGCGGGTGCTGCTGTATCCCCACCCAGCTTGGCCTGGCAGTCCAAAACAGGTGCTGCGCGGGTGGTCGACTTTGTGAACACCCCCGCGATCGACGTTCCCGCAGCCAGCTTTGCCAACATCACATCAGTGCGCCCAGAATATCGAACACCTGCCGCAACTGTGGCAAACATCACACCGTCAACGGGCGGCAGATCGGGAAAAAATGCAGGGGCGAGCGGAGATTTGGTCAGTGTGCCAGCCATTTTGATTTACTCGACGACGCTAAGGTCGGACAGGACTGATGGGTTGATCCCCTCCGCACCGCTTTGGTCAACGTCAGCTTTTTCGCGCAATAACTCAATTGCATTCGACAGTGCAGATTCACGTAACGCGTCTTCAAGTTCGGGGCGAACTTCGGCTAACCTTGGCGCGCTTACATTGCGTGTTTCGTTTAAAATTATGACGTGCCAGCCAAATTGTGTCTTTACAGGTGCGGAAACTGCACCAACATCTAAATCCGCGACTGCCGCTTCAAAGCTGGGAACCATAGCGCCTTTGCCAAACCAACCTAGCGCACCCCCGTTTGAACCCGATGGTCCAGTTGATTTTTCTTTGGCGGCTGATGCGAAATCTGCGCCGGCGTCCAATTCGGACTTAAGTGCCAAAGCTTCTTCTTTAGTTTCAACCAGAATATGAGATGCATTATATTCTTGTGTTGGTTCAGCGTCTGCAAATTTTGAGTCATAAGCTGCTTGGATGGCTTCGTCGGTCAGCGCTGCTGTCAAAACGGCCTCGACACGTTCGCCTGCGATCAAGGAACGTTTTTCGTTTTCCAAAGATATTGAAATGCGTTTTGGCAAGTCACCTGTGAAGCTATCGGCCAAAAGGGACTGTTCGACCAGCTGCTTTAAGATACCTTCGAACAGGACATCGTCTGGAAGCTGCTGATATTGCTCTGGCAATGTCGTACGCGCCAGGATCATGTGACCAATTGTAATATCTTTACCGTTTACAGTCGCGACTACAGTGTTGGCGTCTTGGGCTTGGGCAGGCATGGCTAAAGTTACGGCAAGGCCCAAAGTGGCGATAAAGTTGAGACGTTTTTGCATTGTTTAGTCCTATGGTTATGGGTCACGACGGGGCGTAACATTGACACGGTATCATGTGGCCCTTACATCCGCTTAAGCACATGGTTTGGGACTATCCTTACCGTGTATCTATGGACTGTACGCGGGTCGGGCAAGCGCTTGCTGTGAAACATAACTAACCATCGGCTGGAGTACTTAATGCTAGGTTTCGGAACAATCACAAAAAAGATCTTTGGTTCAGCCAATGATCGTAAGGTAAAAGCGATCCGCCCGTTGGTTGAAAAGATCAATTCACTTGAGTCTGAGTTTGAGGTGTTAACGGACGAAGAACTGATCGCGAAGACCGGTGAGTTCGCAGAGCGTGCCAACAATGGTGAAAGTTTAGACGATCTTCTGCCCGAAGCGTTTGCCAACTGCCGCGAAGCCGCCAAACGCGCATTGGGCCTTCGTGCCTTTGATGTGCAGTTGATGGGTGGGATTTTTCTACATCAGGGTAACATTTCCGAGATGAAAACAGGCGAGGGCAAAACTCTTGTTGCAACCTTCCCAGCCTACTTGAACGGTCTGACTGGTAAAGGTGTGCATATTGTTACTGTGAACGAATACTTGGCCCAACGTGACGCTGAGTGGATGAGTAAAGTATTTACCACCCTTGGTTTGACAACCGGCGTTGCCGTTGGCGATGCGCCCGGTGAAGAAAAGCAAGCAGCGTATAATTCAGACATTACGTATGCGACGAACAACGAACTTGGTTTTGATTACCTTCGTGACAACATGAAGTCCGAGTTGAACCAGATTTTCCAAAAAGAACATAACTTTGCCATCGTGGATGAAGTTGACAGTATTTTGATCGATGAAGCGCGTACGCCGCTTATCATTTCCGGTCCTGCGGAAGATCGTTCTGAAATGTACATTACCATCGATGCGATTATCCCGTCGCTTACGGATGAACATTTTGAACTTGACGAAAAGACCCGCAATGTGACCTTCACCGATGAAGGTAACGAGTTCTTGGAAGAACAACTGCGCGCACGTGAATTACTGGCTCAAGACGCGACACTGTACGATCCTGAAAGCACCAGCCTTGTGCACCACATCAACCAAGGTTTGCGTGCCCACAAACTGTTCCAACGTGATAAAGATTATATCGTGCGTGACGATGAGATTGTGCTGATCGATGAATTCACCGGCCGTATGATGTCGGGTCGCCGTTTGTCTGATGGCCTGCACCAAGCGATCGAAGCCAAGGAAAACGTAGACATTAAACCCGAGAACGTGACGCTGGCATCTGTCACCTTCCAAAACTACTTCCGTCTTTACGACAAACTGTCAGGCATGACTGGGACGGCCACAACCGAAGCTGATGAATTCCGTGAAATTTACGGCTTGGGCGTGATTGAAGTTCCGACCAACCGTGAAATAGCCCGTGTGGATGAAGATGACCGCGTGTATCGTACCCAGCGTGAAAAATATGAGGCAATGATCAAAGAGATTAAAGAGGCGAACGAAAGAAAGCAGCCTGTTTTGGTCGGTACAACTTCTATCGAAAAGTCCGAAATGTTCAGTAAAGCACTGACAGCCGAAGGCATTAAACATAACGTTTTGAATGCCCGCCTGCACGAACAAGAAGCCCAAATTATTGCGGATGCAGGAAAATTGGCGGCCGTTACAATCGCAACCAACATGGCGGGTCGTGGTACTGACATTCAGCTGGGCGGTAACGTCGAGATGATAGTTCTTCAAGCGATCACTGCAGATCCAGAGGCAGATCCAGAAGCGATCCGCGCAAGAATCCAAGCCGAACATGAAGACGAAAAGAAGCAGGTCATCGCTGCAGGTGGTCTATTTGTTATGGCGTCTGAACGTCATGAAAGCCGTCGTATCGACAACCAGTTGCGTGGTCGTTCGGGGCGCCAAGGTGATCCAGGCCGTACATCTTTCTATCTAAGCCTTGAAGATGATTTGATGCGTATTTTTGGATCGGATCGTTTGGAGAAGGTTCTAACAACCTTGGGTCTTGAAGAAGGTGAAGCGATTATTCACCCTTGGGTAAACAAATCCTTGGAACGTGCACAGGCCAAAGTTGAAGGCCGTAACTTTGATATGCGTAAGCAGTTGTTGAAGTTCGACGACGTTATGAATGACCAGCGCAAGGTTATCTTTGGCCAACGTCGCGAAATCATGGAATCTACAGATTTATCCGAGATCACAACAGACATGCGTACTGAAGTGATCGAAGATTTGATCCACGAATTTATGCCACCCAAAACCTATGCGGATCAGTGGAATACCGAAGGTCTTTATGCTGCTGTGATTGAACGTCTAGGTGTCGACGTGCCTGTCATGGAATGGTGTGCTGAAGAAGGTGTAGACGACGAACAGATCAGCGAACGTCTACTTGTAGCGACGGATCAACATATTACCGAAAAGACCGAAATCTTTGGCGCTGAAAATATGCGCATGATCGAAAAGCAGCTGTTGTTGCAATCGATTGATGGAAAATGGCGCGAACATCTGTTGACGCTTGAACACCTGCGTTCGGTTGTTGGACTCCGTAGCCATGCCCAACGTGATCCGTTAAACGAGTATAAGAATGAAGCGTTCCAATTGTTCGAAAGCATGTTGGATAGCTTGCGTGAGGATGTAACCCAAAAGCTGTCGCAGATTCGCCCAATTACTGAAGAAGAACAGCGCGAGATGGCTGAACAAATGGCAGCCCAACAGGCTGCGGCAGAAGCAGCTTCAGGGCCAGCTTTACCACAACCATCAGCAGCTGCTGTCGCAAGTGGCTTCGTTGCGGGTGATCCAACCACATGGGGCAACCCAGGTCGCAACAGTTCATGTCCGTGTGAGTCGGGCGAGAAATTCAAACATTGTCATGGTCGCGTAGCCTAACGAACACCGCCATTTTCCTGCCCCAATGAATCCCTGAACTGGCTACATGGACGGCCAGCCTTGGTCGTTTTCTAGTTTTATCAAACTCCTGACCCAATCCATTAGAAGGGACAGGATGATGCTTCAGACTAGAGAAATTGTGACCGCCGTAGGGACACTTGCATGTGCCGTAGGTATTGGCATTTATAATGCAAAGCGGGGACACCGCCGAGCAGCGCTATGGGGGCAGCTCCATTGCAGTGGAACCCGAAGAGGAAGTGATCTCACAGGGTTCGAATGCCGATGACTTTCTGACAGTTCAAGAAATTGAACTGACGTCAGCGCAAACTGATAGCCCTGTGATTGTGACGCCAACGGATGATAATGTCCGGTTGGCTTCAGCAGCGACCAGCAGGCTGGAAACTCCTACGCTTGAAGCACCTATACCTGACGAGGTAATTCCTGCCGGCAATTGCGAGATTACAGCCGAAGGATTTACGTCAAAGGCCGCGATGATAGGCTGACCTTGAGTGCACCATGTTTGCCGAATGAACAAGTGACCGTTCACCACCGCGGCATGATGTTCACGGAAACAACCGCTTTGGATGGTACGCTTAAAACAACACTTCCAGCCTTGGATTAAAATGCTTTGGTGATCTTTGCCTTCTCAAATGGTGATGGGGCTGTGACGCAGGTGCAATTTCCAGATCTGGACCAATATAGCCGTACAGTCATCCAATGGAAGGGTGATGCAGGTTTCGAAATGCATGCCCGTGAATTTGGGGCAAGTTACGGTGATCCCGGTCACGTTTGGAAAGATGCACCGCGCGATCCGAATGCGATAGACAGTGCGCTTGGGTTTCTGACCCGCTTGGGCAATTCTGACGTCCCAGAGGGTTTGATGGCAGAAGTGTATTCGTTTCCCAAGCGTATGTCGAAGCAAACTGGCATCGTTGACTTAAGCACCGAGGTCGAGGTTACAGCCCTAAACTGTGGACTGGAAATTGAGGCGCAATCGCTTGAAGTTGTCACTGGTGACGTAAAAACGCGCGATTTATCTCTTTCTGTGCCTGATTGAGATACAAAAGGTACTTTTCTGGCGTTGAATAATCTTGTCGAAGACCTGAAAGTCGCCAGCAACTGAATTGCTGTGGTAAGGATCCAGTATGGCCTTTAAACGCGCGGAGGTTTTCGCCGCACTTCTTCTTTTTTCGGTATGGGGCACAGCCCATGCGCAGGATGTGACGGTCAAGTCGCCTGATGGTCAGGTTTAGTTGAGTGGCACACTTCTAGGCTTTGACGGTGAATTTTATCGCCTCGATACTGTTTACGGTGAGATGACCATTGATGGGTCCGGAGTCCGTTGTGAAGGACCTGCCTGCCCGAACCTTCAAGACTTTGTAGCCGAAATTTCCATTTCTGGATCTGCAACAATGGGTGCCGTTTTGATGCCCGCCTTGATCGAAGGATTTGGACTACGAAATGGCTTTCGAACCGAACGTGTCCCCGAAGAACCGGCGCGATTTACCTATCAATTTTTAAATGAAACGACGAACAAACTGGTGGCTGATTTCCAGTTTCGTGTAACAAATACCGATGAAGGTTTTGCTGATTTGCTTGCCAATGAAGCTGATATTGTCATGGCTTTGCGTGAAATTCGGGCATCCGAACGACAGCGTGCGCGTGATGCCGGAATGGGCGATTTGACCGCCCCCAATCGTAGCCGAGTTTTGGCTTTGGATGCCGTTGTTCCAATTGTTTCGTCAGGCAATCCGGTACGTTCAATTTCCCCAC